>CAZJUL010000498.1:0-2047 GCA_964549095.1 uncultured Elusimicrobiaceae bacterium | reverse complement strand
TCCGGAGCGGTTCACAGCGGCATATCAGGATAGTGGCCATTTCCAAGCAGGGCGACCGGGAAATATTCAACGGCCTGCGCGACCCGGGCTCGAAGATAGACATGACGGTACCGTTCGGCAGCGCCGACAAGGTGCGGATCTTCGTGAACGGCATACTGGTCGAAGAGCGGGCGGTAAAATAGCCGGGACCTGTCCCCGTATCCGATGAAAAATAATTTTCCCCTCCCCGACGGCCGCCCGGTGATAGTGCCCTCCGTGCTTTCCGCCGATTTCTCCGACCTCGGGCGCAGCCTGCGCGGCCTGGATAAGGCCGCCGGCTGGGTGCAGGTGGACGTGATGGACGGGCATTTCGTGCCCAACCTCAGCTTCGGGCCGCACATAGCCGGCGGAGTGAAAAAAGCCGCGCGCCTGCCGCTGGACGCCCACCTGATGGTGGAGCGGCCGGGCCTGTTCATCGACCCTTTCGCCCGCGCCGGCGCGGACCTGATAACCGTGCACGAAGAGGCGCAGGGTCCCGCCGCCTGCCTCCGGCGGATAAAGGCGCTGGGGCTCAGGGCCGGGCTGGCCCTGAAGCCGAAAACGCCGCTGGAAAGGGCGCTGAAATATTTCGACCGCATAGACCTGCTCCTGCTGATGACCGTGGAGCCGGGCTTCGGCGGGCAGGAGTTCCTGTCCTTCGTGCTGGCTAAAATAGCCCGCGCCCGCGCCGCGATAGGCGCCGGCCGGCGGAAGATCTGGCTGCAGGTGGACGGGGGTATCAACGACCGCACGGCGCCGGAGGCCGTGAAGGCCGGGGCCGACTCGCTGGTGATGGGCAGCGCGCTGTTTTCGCGGCGCGATCCGGCCCGCTACGCCGGGCAGCTTCTAAAGCGGATCGGGGGATAGCGGTATGGCAAAAAAGATCCTGGTGGTTGACGATGAGGGGATGATCGTGAAGCTCCTGTCGATCCGGCTGGAAAGCCTGGGCTACAAGATCGTGTCCGCTTTCGACGGGGTTGAGGGCCTGGAAATGGCCAAGAGCGAACAGCCGGACCTGCTGATACTCGACCTGGGCCTGCCCAGGATGGACGGCAACACCCTCTGCGAGATAATCAAGACCGACCCCTCCACCAAGCACATGAAGGTCATAATGCTGACCGGCAACAAGCTGGTCGGGGACATGGAAAAATCCTTCTCGGCCGGCGCGGACGCGTACATCAACAAGCCTTACGACTGGCAGCGCCTGGCGGCCCATATCCACGAGCTGCTGGGCGAACCTAAGTGAAAACCGCGCCCAATACGCCTTAAAATATCATATAATATACAGGATATCCCGCTGCGGTGCGCGCTGCGGGCGGATTTTGCGCCCATTCCGGGCGCTTCCCGGTATTTTCCGCGGTATTTCAAAGGAGGAAGAGTATGGCAGTAGTTTTAAGGCTTCAGATGATAGGAAAACGGACCCAGCCCCATTACAGGATAGTGGCCATAGAAAAGACCAGGGGAGCTTACGGAAAGCCCCTCGAGGTCATCGGCCATTATAACCCTAAAGCCGTGAAGGACAAGGAAAAGATCGTCGTGGACGCGGCCAAGCTGGACCGCTGGGTCAAGGTCGGCGCCAAGCCCTCCGATACCCTCGGCACGCTGATCAAGCGGCTGCAGAAGGCTGAAAAGGCCGCGGCGGCCGCCGCCCCCCAGCCCGCGAAATAAGAGCTTATGAAAGACGCGCTGGTATACCTTGTTAACTCTTTGGTGGACGAACCCGCCGCGGTGAAGCTGGCCGTGGCGGAAGACGGCAACGTGGTCCGGTTCAAGCTGGCCGTAGCGCCTTCGGACCGCGGCAAGATCATCGGGAAGGAAGGCCGCGTCGTGAAATCGATACGGACCGTCCTCCAGCTGGCCGCCGCCAGGAACAATAAAAAGGTTTTTCTCGACATAGTCTGAGCGGCCGCCCGGTCTTTGACTTTACGCGTATGCGCATCGACGTCGTGACGCTGTTCCCGTCCATGGTGGACGCCCCGCTTTCGGAAAGCATTGTCGGCCGGGCCCGGCAGGAAGGCTTCCTGGAGCT
>CAZJUL010000497.1:1008-2048 GCA_964549095.1 uncultured Elusimicrobiaceae bacterium | reverse complement strand
TATATTGTTGAAATCGTGGGCTATGCCGCCGGCCAGCTGGCCTACGGATTCCATCTTCTGGGAATGGGCGAACTGTTCCTCTACCCGCGCGTGGATGATGTCCGCGGCGATTATATCCGTGGCGGACTGGATGAAATTCTTCTGTTTCTCGTTGAGGATAATCCCTTCTTTTAAGTAAAGGTTCAGGACCCCCAGCGTCGCGCCGGCGGCGAGAATGGGCGCGCAGTAATGGCCGTGCGCGGCCATGTTCTCGTAGACTATCTCATGGTCCGGGCCGACGCCGGTTGAAGTCAAGACTTGCCCGCTTTCGGCGGCCCTGCCGCACAGGCATTTCCCGAACGGGACCTTCGCGCAGGCGGCCAGCAGGGCGGGGTCCAGACCCCGCTGAGCTGTCAGGACCAGGTTTTTACCGGTTACTAGGAAGATGACGCCTGTAGGCTCCACCGCGAGCCACGGAATAGAGAGCAGGGTGGCAAGATGCTCATCCAGCTTCTTCTTCAGCGTAAGAGGCGTCAGGGATTGCTGGCGCAGGGTGTTGAGCATTCGTTCCATCTCATAAGCCTCGCGCAGAGCGGTGTCGCGCTCCTTCCGTTCGGTGATGTCCTCAGAGATCCCCAACAGGTATTTCGTGGTCCCATCGCGCCCTTTGACGCAGATCTTATGGGTGTGAAGGATGCGATTGCCTTTCTTGGCGGTCATAATAGGCTCTTCCGGAATATCAAGGTAACCGCTTGCAGAGCCCAGTACCACCCGGTCCGCGGCCATAAATCTGGCCGCCTGTTCGGGAGGAAAAAGGTCCAGGTCGTTATTGCCCAGCAGCGCCTTTCGGTCATAGCCCAGCAGTTCCTCGCCCGCGCGGTTGAATATGAGGAACCGCAAGTCTGCCGCCTCTTTGAGGAAGATCATGAGAGGGACGTTTTCCACTACCGCCTCGGTCAGGGCTTTTGATTCTGCAAGCGCCTTCTCCGCCAGCTTGCGCTCGCTGATGTCGCGTTCCATCGAGATCACGACGCGCTTGCCGCCCAGCATCAGTTCCCGCC
>CAZJUL010000497.1:0-998 GCA_964549095.1 uncultured Elusimicrobiaceae bacterium | reverse complement strand
GACCGAACCGTCATTGCGTTTATGGCGCACCTCGAAGCTTATGCCCCCGGCGGCCTGTGCCGTGCGGCTCTTCTCCACTATTGAACGCGCCGCATCATCGTTCTCATTTAAAAGCGACACGGGCTTGCCGATGATCTCCTCGCGCGAGTAGCCGTGCATATGCAGGGCCGCCTCATTGGCGTCCAGTATCACTGGAACCCCGTCCGGCACCATTTCAAGCAGCAGTATGGAATCGCGGGCCTGGTCAAAGAGCATCCGGTACCTGGCTTCGCTTTCGGCCAGCGCCCCTTCGGCTTTTTTACGCGCGGTGATGTCCTGATTCACTCCATAAGTCTTGATCGTCGTGCCGTGGGAGTCCTTGACGATGAAAAAGCGGACGGCGATATGGCCGATCGTACCATCCGCATAGAATATTCGGTGTTCGATCTGCCGGTTGAAATGGGGATCTGCCGTTTCGATGGCTTTCCGGGTTTCTTCCCCGACCATATACATGTCGTCGGGATGGACAAAACGCCTGGCGTATTCGGCGGAATGCATTGTGTACCCGCCTACTTGCTCGGCCGTAGTGCGGAAGATCTTGTAGAAATGATCATTGAACGTGAAGAGGTCGCTGGCAACGTCGTAATCCCAGTGTCCGAGATGGGCCATTTCCAATGCGTTGGACAGCCGCGCCTTGTTGGCCTGAAGTTCCTCCTCCGCCAGCTTGCGCTCGGAGATGTCGATGCAGGTTCCCACCCATTCTTTGAGGTTGCCGTCTTCCCTGCGGCTGGGAAAACCGCGGGCTATGACGTGCCGGTAAACTCCGTCATGGCGCCGCAAACGGTATTCAACTTCATAGGCGCTTTTTGCGGCAACAGCCTCGTTCCATACCTGCAGGGTGTGCGCAAGGTCGTCCGGATGCAGGGCTTTCATCCAGCCTGAACCTTTAGCCTCTTCATAGGTCTGGCCGGTGAATCTCCTGAACGAAGGCGTATCCTCCTCTATTTCTCCGGCGGCGT
>CAZJUL010000496.1:0-2057 GCA_964549095.1 uncultured Elusimicrobiaceae bacterium | reverse complement strand
ATATTATAGGCGGCTGCTATGTTGGCGGGCGTGAGCCCCTCTGCGGCGGGGCCGAAGAATACCGGCCCGCCTTTTTTCAGTATAAGGGCTTTGCCGGCGTAAGCGGCCGCCAGCGCCAGGTCGTGCGAGACCACCGCTACCGCCATCTTCTTTTCGGCGGCAAGCCGGGCAAGGAGGGCGAAGATCTGCATCTTGAAATTTATGTCCAGGTGGGAGGTGGGCTCGTCCAGCATTAAGACCTGCGGGGCCTGGGCCAGCGCCTGAGCTATAAAGGCCAGCTGCCGCTCTCCGCTGGAAAGGGAATTGATGCTCCTGTCCTTCAGGTTCTCTATCCCCACTTCGCGCAAAGTGCCCAGCACTATCTCCGCGTCCTCCCCGGAATAGTCCCGCCACCAGGCCACGTGCGGGCTGCGGCCCATCAGCGCTATCTCGAAAACGGAAAAATCGTAAGGCAGGTAAAGTTCGCTCGGCACATAGGCGATGACCTTCGCCAGCTCCGCCTTGGGAACGGCGGAGACTGCGCGGCCGTCCAGAGTCGCGGCGCCGGCCGACGGGGCAAGGAACCCGCCCAGCAGCTTCAGCAGGGTGGATTTCCCGGAGCCGTTCGGGCCCAGTATCGCCAGCAGGTCCCCCGGGGCCAGCCCGAAATTCAGGTCCCGCAAGGCCGGCTCGCCGTTATAAGAGAACCCGAGGTTTTTAGCTTCAATAAGGGACATAAGATCAGTCTTCTGCGTTCAGGGGACAGTCCCCGGCTTTATCCTTCCGTTCTCCCTTCCGCCGTCCTGCGGAGCAGCCAGATGAAGAACGGCGCCCCGAAAACCGCCGTCACGATGCCGACGGGTATCTCCAGCGGTGCGGCCGCGCTGCGCGCTATAGCGTCGGCCAGCACCAGGAACAGCGCACCGCCGAGGGCCGAAGACAGGAGCAGCTGCCTGTGCGAAGCGCCGAACAGCAGGCGCAGGATATGCGGCACTATCAGCCCGACGAAGCCGACCGTGCCCGCCAGCGCCACGGCGGCCGAAGTGGCGGCCGAGGCCAGCGCGAAGAACACCAGCCTTATCTTGTCCGGGTCCGCGCCCAGGTAAGAGGCTTTCTCCTCGCCCAGCGAGAAAACATCCAGGTAGCGCCACAGCAGGCTGCCCAGCCCTACCGCCGCCGCGACTATCAGGGCCGTGGCCGCGAGCTGGCCGCCGCCCGCCCCGTAGAAGCCGCCGAAAAGGAAATAGACCAGCGAAAGCGAATGCTCGCGGTGCAGCGTCATGCCCAGCATCACCAGCGCCGTCAGGAAGGTGCTGACCGCCACGCCGGCCAGCACCAGGTGCGCTACCGAAGGGTACTTCTTTATCCGGGCCAGCGAATAGGTCAGGAAGGTGGCGGAAAACGCCCCGGCGAAGACTATTAGGTAGAACGCGGGCGATTCCCTGCCCACGCCAAGCAGCGAACAGACCACGGCCCCGGCCATAGCCCCGGCGGAGGTGCCCAGTATGTAGGGATCGCTCAGCGGGTTTTTCAGCAGGCCCTGGAACACCGCGCCTGAAAAGCCCAGCCCCGCGCCGACGATGACGGCGGCCAGCACCCTCGGCAGCCTGAGGCCCCAGATTATGTCGGGCCCCGCCCCGGGCACGGCGCCCGCCAGCAGCGAAAGGGCCGACGCCGCCGCCAGCGCCGGCACCAGCCAGAGTATTTTCCGGGGATTATTTCGGGTCATCGCCGTTAAGCCATTTCTTCAGCTTTTCTATCTCCCCCGCTATCCTGGGCCCGGGCCTTGAGAAGGCGTCCCGGTCGAGCCCGGTATAAATGCGCCTTTTCTCCACGGCCCGCATCGTCCGGGCCAGCGGCCGGGCCTGGAAACCTTCCTTCGAGCCCGTCAGGAGTATCACCGCGTCGGGGTCTTTCTCCACCACGGCCTCCCAGGAGGCCTGGAAGTATCCCTTCTTCTCGCCCGCGAAAATATTCTTTCCGCCGGCTTTTTCTATGGCGTCCGACATGAACGACTTGCCGCCGGCCGTCCAGCCGCCGTCGTCCACTTCAAGGTAGACCAGCGGCCGCGCGGAGCC
>CAZJUL010000495.1:0-2058 GCA_964549095.1 uncultured Elusimicrobiaceae bacterium | reverse complement strand
TCACAACTCTGCCTGTTGACCCGGACCCCGATACAGTGTTTGCTCAAGTTGATTTTATTATTGACAATTACCGTCCTTATGTTGAGCATGTTAAAATCACACTGCCTCCCAATGATCCAACCATTTATGAAGCGGGCTGGGTGAGCGCCGAAGACGGAACTCTGACATTAAACAAACTAACCGACACCAATATCGAAGCCGGGCAGGATTATAAACTCTCTATCAACTTTAGTGAACCCGTTACAACCGCAACGGTGAAGATGATATTTAAAGTCAATGGGCTCCCTGATATTGTCTTTGACTTTCCGCTTCTTCCCACCGACCCGGCGCAAAATCAAGCGCAGTTCACCGGCATACTTCGCATCCCCGCAGACCCGGCCTTCGGAGGTAGGCACAGCCTGGTGATAGACGCCGCCGATTGGAATAAAAACCCTCTGTTAGCCACCACCCCTGGCTTAACCGAAATAGATCCTGCCACCGAACTTGCCAGGAACGCGGCCGGCGTTATGCCCGACACCGGCGGTCACGACACCGTCAATCAGGTACAGATAGGCACGGACGTGAACCCGCCCGCCATAAAGACGATGCTTTATAATACAGGCCAGAACATCACCGTGGCCGGCGCCAACACCCTGGAGACCGCGCCGTGGCTTATCAACGTTTCGACGGCGCTTTTTGAACTATCCGACCCCGGCAGCGGCCTGGACTGGCTGGTCGTGTCCGATCCCGATACCGGCGAGATCTTCAAATGGGAGATCCTGGACGGCATGGCCGAAGCCTCGGTGGAGCTGTACCTGCCCAAAGACACCACAGGCTATGTGATGGACGTGGCGGACAGGGCGGGCAATTTCAGCACGATGTACTTCCACTGGGACCGGATCGCGCCAGAAGTTAAAATCGATATCGTCACCATAAGTTCCACCCCCGCCGGTTATTTCACCGCCGCCGCTTCCGTGACCGCTGCTGACGCGACGGCCGGAATAAGCAGCGGGCCGGTAAATATCATAAATCCGCCTCTAACCGGCGATCTCGGGGTGCACGCCGTTCCTCCTTCCTATCCGCCCGGTCCGGTGTCCGTGGAAACCGTTTTTCCCGGGCTTACCAGCGCCAACGGTTATAAGTTCCTGGCCGCCGACAACGCGGACAACCTGGGACAGAAAGAATTCGGGATGTGGGACCTTTCTGAAGGGATCGCCATTGGTGTAAACGTACTCGCACCTGAATCAACGGTGCGCCTGCCCGGCGTGCCCTCCGGGAGGCGGATCAAGCGCGTTGTCGCGACAGTTGGTAAAGGCTATCAAATTCCGCCGCAGTGCACGCTTCTGGACGCCCCGGCGGGTATGACCGCGAAGTTGTCCGCGGCTGAATATACCACGGATATTCCGGACGACGGTATATGGGACAATGTGCCGGTGCGGCTCGGTTACACGCCAACAACTGACATAACGCTCGCCGATATTGATTCCACGGAGGATATTGACCTGGAACCCGGTCTTAACATGCCGCAATATACCGAACTAAAGCTTACCGGGACACCAAATACCGTCCCTGGACATTACCAGTGCGGGCCGACGGTAAATCCCATTCCGGCCGGCAGCGTATATTATGTGGTCTCGGCGACAGTCACCACGGAATCCACAATGGTTTGGGGCTCATCCGTGGTTGCGCGGCAATGGTTCTGGGCGGGGCCCAACGCGGTGCTAAATGCCGGTATTCTTACAATCGAGGTTAACCAGATAACCCAGGCCGGGGAAATACGCGTCACAAAGACCAGGGCCAGCCCGGCGGTAGAAGGCTATTGGCTTGGCGGGGACGGCTATGTCTACGACGTCCATATAGGCGCGCAATACGCGGGCGACGTCCGGGTCACGTTCCATGTGAACATGGCCGATTTAAGCGAGCTGCAAAAGGCCGGCATAACCGTCTATCATGACGACGGCACCGGCTGGGAAAACGCCACCGCGGAAAGGGGGCCGGACTCCGTTACTTATATCGGGAGAACCGCTTCCCCGTTCGCGGTATTCGTGCCGGTGGACGACACGCTGCCGCCGCAGACGC
>CAZJUL010000494.1:1596-2059 GCA_964549095.1 uncultured Elusimicrobiaceae bacterium | reverse complement strand
TGGGCGCCGACGGCAGGATACCGGCGCTGACCTCTGTGTACATAGCCGACCTGGGCGGCGCGGCCCTGACGAACATCCCGCAGGGCGCGGTCAGCGGCCTCACAGGCGACCTGGCGCTGAAGGCGACGGATTCAATGGTAGTGCACCTGGCCGGCGCGGAAACCATAACCGGCGCCAAGACTTTCTCCGGAACCGTAAATATTTCGGACGCCCGCGGCCTCTGGTCGGCGCGCCAGGACCTGGCCGCCAACGTGTCCATCTCTTCTGAAACCTCGGCCGCCCTGGGCGCGGGGATAAAGGTATCAACGAATATATATATAGTGGGCGTGGCCTCCGCCGCCAGGTTCTTCGGGGACGGCTCGGGCCTTACCAACGTGTCCGGCGCCGCCAACGCGGACACAGTGGACGGCCAGCACGCGGCCTATTTCGCGGTCTATAGCGACGTCAGGACCGACACGACTAC
>CAZJUL010000494.1:0-1586 GCA_964549095.1 uncultured Elusimicrobiaceae bacterium | reverse complement strand
CTGTCGGCTGAAATAAATACCCGGCTCGGGGCCGACAACTCCATCGGTACAGCCACCGGCACCCTGCGCACCGACCTGTCGGCCGAGACCTCCGCCCGCCAGTCGCTTGCCGCGCAGGTGGCCTCTGACACTACGACGCTGAACAGCGGGATCCTGCACCTGGCCGGGGCGGAGACCGTCACCGGCGCGAAGACTTTCACGGCGGCGCCTTCCGTCGCCAATGTGGCGCTCAATCTGACCGGCCCGGCGGGCCTGGTTGTTTCCCAGTCCTCCATCACCACTTCCGGCGGCGTGTTCGCGGAGCGCGCCACCCTGTCCAACGGGCTCGCGGTCACCGGCGGCTACGTGGGCATAGGGACGGGAAGCCCGGTAAACGACCTCTCTTTCGGCCCGAATTCGGACAGGACCGTTAAGGTCATAGACAGGGATGTCTCGAACATGGGCGCCGGCTCCGGCCTGACCATCGCCGCCGGGAACGCCTTCAGCGTGACCAGCGCCGCTGGCGGCAGCATCACCCTTACCGGCGGCAATTCGTCCGGTACCCCCGACGCGGCCGACGGCGGCAGTATAATCCTGAACGGCGGGACCAAGAACGGCGTGGCCGGCAGTTCCGACGGCAGCATCGTGCTGGCGAACCTGCGCGGCAACGTGGGCATCGGGACCGCCAGCCCCTCGCGGAAACTCGAGGTGGCGGGCGCCGTGAAAGCGGCGGGGGCGGAGATAACCTACGGCGTCGCTGCCGCCACGCTGACCTTATCCAACACGGGCGCCAACGCGCTGGACGTGGCGGGCGGCATAAGGGCGGGCGGCGTGAACATCGTCGGGACCGACGGCAGGATACCGGCGCTGAGCGGCGCGTACCTGGCGAATTTGAGCGGGGCGAACCTTACAGGTATCGTGCAGGGCTCGATAAGCGGCCTCGCCGGCGACCTGGCGCTGAAGGCAACGGACACGATGGTCGTGCATCTGGCCGGCGCCGAAAGCATCTCCGGAGTGAAAACCTTTACGGCGGCACCGGCTATAACTGCAGGCGCCGGGCTCAGCGTAACTTACAATATCGCGGCCGGGAGCGTTACCGTAACGAATAACGGGGCGAACGCCCTGGACATCGCGGGCGGCATCAGGGCGGGCGGCGTGAACATCATCGGGACCGACGGCAGGATACCGGCGCTGAGTGCCGCCTATCTGGCGAACCTGAGCGGGGCCGGCCTTACGAATATCCCAGCCGGGCAGTTAAGCGGCGGGATATTGCCGGGACTGATAGATCTGTCGACGGTAACCTCGGTATTGAACGCGCACGCCGCGGCTTTGTCCACCGGCGTATACACGACTAATACCTACTCCGACCCGGCTTGGATAAGCAGTCTGTCTACCGGGAAGATAAACCTCTCGACGGTGACAGCGGTGCTGAACGCGCACGCCGCGGCGCTGTCCACCGGAGTCTATACAGCCAATACCTATTCGGACCCGGCCTGGATAAGCAGCCTGTCCACGGGCAAGATAAACCTCTCGACGGTTACTTCGGTGCTGGACGCGCACGCCGCGGCGCTGTCCACCGGAGTCTATACAGCCAATACCTATTCGGA
>CAZJUL010000493.1:0-2064 GCA_964549095.1 uncultured Elusimicrobiaceae bacterium | reverse complement strand
CTTTCATGGGCATCCGGGGCAAAAAATTCTGGCTGATTTTCCTGCCATTACCAACGATAACCTCCATTACGCTTACTACAGTTTTTTATTTTGCAGGCGACAGGCGGCCGCCGCCGCCCCAAAGAATAGAACTTTCCGCCGGCAGGGCATTTGCTACACTATAGCTGCAACCAGTATCTTTAAAAACTGCGGCAAAGGATTTTAATGAAAAACAAACACCTCATCACCGTAATTTCCGCGGCAATAATCGCGGCCGGGGCCCTGGCGGCTTCCTCCCAGGTGCCGGACCTGTCAAAAATAAAAAAAACGCAGAGCGACGGCATGTTCAGCCCCGTCGATAAAATGCCGGGCTCCGGCAAAAAGGACCCCAGCGCCAAGCCCAGCAGTTCCGCGGCGCTCAGGGACCTCGGCTACGACTCCCTTACCCTCTGCCGGGACCAGGGCACGCTGATAAACCGGGTAGAGACCATAAAGACCACCCTCAAACTTACGGCCGGCGGCCTGGCCATGCTCTCCGTTCTGGAGGCCGACCTCAGGGCGCTGGAGCTTTCGGTGGACGCCCTTTACCTCTCCGCCCAGACGGCCGAGGTCATTCCCCAGGCCCGCCCCAAGGTGAAGCCCATAAAGGAATCCCTCGCCAGCGCCAGGGTCAGCATAAAGAAAGCGCGGGTCACCATGACCGCCATCACCACCAAGACCGAGCCCATCCGCGTTAAACTTAAAACCGCTGCCGACACCGCCGAAAAGGTGGAGCTTGGCCTTACGGTCGCCAACATCATCCCCTGCGTGGTCATGCCGGAAAGCATCAAAGTAGTAAAAGGCTGCCTGGCCAAGATGCCGGCCGAAAAGAAGGACTGCGTAGCCGGGAAGGTGGAGCAGAAGGCCGGAACCGCCGACACTCTCACGAAGGATTATGACGCCATAGTGCGCGTACTGATCTACCACCCCGAGGTCTCGCTGCCCAACCTCGACTTCGTAAACCCGTTCAACGCGGACCTGAAGGCGCTGGAAGACCTGCGCGCGAAGCTGAACGACCTCACCTCCCGCCTGAACGGTCTCGCCTCCCAGCTGGGCAGGCTTAACGCCATACTGGACCAGAGCTTCTCGTTCAGCTTCCCGTACCCCAACCCCACCATTACCGATCCCTTAAGGATCTCCTATTACAGCGTGGGCATAGGCTTCAGGACCATCATAGAAGGCGCCGGCGCCATACAGAAGACCATAGAGGACAAGCTCAGCGGCTTCCTCTGGGGCGTGCTCAAAGGCCTCGGCGTAGAGCAGTACGTCAAACAGCTGGAGAGCGCGGCCAACGGCGCCGTCAACGCCCTGCTCGACGCCGTCAACTTCAACGTGGACGTGAACCTGCCGTCGCTGGACGCGCTGGACGCCTTGAAGCTGGACGAGGTGGTGCTGGAGAGCGGCCTGGACTCGTTCAAGCTCTCGGTGGACTCCATCGACCTCAAACAGCTGAACATCCTGCAGAGGATTATGAACCCGACGGGCCTGTCCCTCGACGACCCGGACTTCTGCGGCAGTATGAACTTCGGCTGCAACTGACCGCCGGCAACGGATACAAAAAACCGGAGGGACAGCCCTCCGGTTTTTTACGGCCGGCTGAGCATGAGCTCCGGGAAACATAAGCGCCGGCCGCGCCAGTTCGCAGAGAATTCCTTTTCTTCCCCTTGCTCCCGTTATTGACCAAGAACCCGCTTTTTGCGGCGGGCCGGCGGCGTTATTTATTTTGGACTTTTATCCCGAGCCTGGCGGCCGGGGCGTCTATTTCCAGGGAGGGGCCCGGGGTTTTTATAAGCTCTATATCCTCCGCCCGCGCCGACTCCCAGCGCCGGCCCATTGATCCCCCCGCCCCGGCCGACTGAGTTCCCCTGACAACCCGCGTTTCCCTTGGCTTTCCCCAGCCTGGGCGGTAATCTGCGGCTGAAAACCTGAAAATTCACTCCAGCCGGCTGGAATTTTTGATGCTATACCTTTCATGGGCATCCGGGGCAAAATATTCCGGCTGATTTTCCTGCCGTTACCTGTTCTACTGAATTGTGCTTCGCACCA
>CAZJUL010000492.1:0-2065 GCA_964549095.1 uncultured Elusimicrobiaceae bacterium | reverse complement strand
GGCCTTCTTCGATGCCTGCCGCTTCTTTCTCAAGGGCCTCGGGTATCCCCACCGAAAGCCCCTTCTTGTTGGCTCCAACAGCGCAGCCATCTTTAATTATCAGACCGCGGCGCCGGCCGTCATGTTTCTCCTGGGCCAGGTACCTGGGTTGTGTATAATAGTTGGGTGTAAATTCCGTTGCTGTTTATGTAGACTATTTCTATCCAGGAAGCAGCTACATCACTTTAACAAAGGAGATTTACACCCATGAAATCATTTGCTCAGATCATCGAAAAGCAGGTCCACAAAGCAGCCCGGCAGAAAGTCCGTGCCGCTACGCAGCCCGGCGTTGTAATGAACGTCATTGACTGCGAAATCAATGCCTTGCTCACCGACGTCATTAACGAACGCCTCCGCAGGGAACAAGAACAACTATTGCAGCGCGCGCCTTATCAAAGAGCCGGAACTATCCTCTACCGCAATGGGTTCAGAGCCGTCAAAATCAAAGGCTTCGTTAAATCACTGTTTGTCCGCAAGCCAGTCCTGCGCTCCAAAACGCCGCCTTCCAGAATCCTCGGCACCTTGCGCCACTTCGGCAGCTCGCTCTTAGCCACACTGGGCTCTCGTTTCTGGCTCCGCGGCACTTCCACCAGAGCCACCGCTCAGGAACTCAACGAAACCTTCGGAACCAAACTTTCACCATCAGATATTTCGGCCTTTACCAAAGAGTTCTTGCCTGATATTCACGCTTGGCTTTCACGCCCTATTACCCAGCCTATCGCCTACCTGTTCCTTGATGCCCTGTATCTGCCTGTCAGGAAACCAGGATTCACCTCTAAACAAGCGCTCCTCGTTGCCGTCGGTATGACCTCAGAAGGCAAACGCTACGTCCTCGGCTTCCTGCTCGGCGACCGCGAATCGACCGATTCCTGGTCAGCCCTTATCAAAGACCTGCTCAATCGGGGTCTTAACCGCGCTACCCTGGCGCTGGTCATTTCAGACGACCACAAGGCCATCGCCGCTGCCGTAGAAGCCAACCTCGCTGTCCCTCACCAGCTCTGCGTCATCCACAAAATGCGTAATGCCCTCGCCAGAGTCGCTTCCAGTCACCGCAAAGCCTTTTATGCCGATTTCACCGCCGCCTTCTGGGCGCCTTCTAAAGAGGCCTCTCTTCTTGCTCTCGGCAGGCTTCAGGAAAAATGGACTCCCCTTTACCCCAAAGCCGTCCAGATCGCTGCCGCCAATCCTGACGCCTTCCTGCGTTTCTTTGACCACCCGAAAAACCTTTGGACCACCCTGAGATCTTCCAACCTTATCGAGCGCTTTAACCGCGAAATCCGCAGGCGCCTTGACCCTGCCGGTGCCATGCATTCGGAAGACGAGCTCTGGAAACTGCTCTGGTCTGTTTCCACAAATCAGGAGGCCCGATGGAATAAACACAAAATCCACGTTTTCAAAGACCTTAAACAGGTAGCTTAGCTGCTATGAATTTACACCCAAAAACTTGACATGACCCCAGTACCCGCTCATCCCCACGCCAGCTCTCGCCGTTCCGTTTCAATGCGAACACGCCCGACCACCCTCCGGCGCTGCGCCGCAACCCCCCGCCACTCAAGTCACTCCGATGCCCTACCCTCTGTCCTTCCGCAACAAATGCTTCATACTTCTCAGTCGCCTCGCTTCGGACCGTACCAAATCGCTCTAACACTTCCCCTGTCGTTTGCCACTCCTGCTTTATGTTTCCCATCAATACCGCGTGTCCGCTCCAGGGATACCTATTAAGAGCTTTCATACTGGTCACCATCTTGGCGCGAAGCGGATTTAAATGAACATATCTTACCAGTTCAAGCAAATAGGACTCTTCCTGGCACAGGATTGATTTATATCTGTTCTGATAAACATACCCCCGCCGCTTATGTCGCCGATTAAAGTATTGTGCGTACCCCGTAAGAACTTTTCTCATCAGGTCGCTCAGCGGCCTTGTTCCCGTTCTGATCAATAAATGAAAATGGTTGGGCATCAATGCCCAACCATAACACCTGCTTCCCGTGTTCCGTAATCCTTCCGACAACCGCTTTAAGAATTC
>CAZJUL010000491.1:0-2074 GCA_964549095.1 uncultured Elusimicrobiaceae bacterium | reverse complement strand
CGTTTTCCTGATGCAGGATTTCGACCTGAGGCGCTACGTTCCCGCGCCGAGCTACGCGGCCTCGCTGGCCGAGTTCGTGAAAAAGGGCGGCGGGCTGGCCGTCATAGGCGGACCGGAGGCGTTCGGCGCGGCCGGCTACGGCGCCAGCGGTTTCCTGGACGGCATACTGCCCGTTTCGGTCCTGAACCGGCCCGATTTCGACGCGGCCCGCGTGGTGCAGGCGGCGCCGGCCGCCCACCCCGCCGCCGGGGACGCGGCCCGCCGCGAAGACGCCGCCTACTGGCGCGGGGCGCCGGCCCTGCGCGGCGTGAACACCTTCGGCCCGCTGAAAGCGGGCGCGAAGACGGTCTTCAAATACACGACGCCGAAGGGAGAGGAAGGCGTGCTCGCGGCGGAAAAGCCGTCGGGCAAAGGCAGGGTGCTGGCGCTCGCCGGCGGCGAGACCTGGCGCTGGAAGCTGGGGAGCGGCGGGAATCCCAGATACTCCGGGCTGTACGGCGATTTCTGGTCGCGGATCCTGGCCTGCCTGGACGGCACCCTGGACCTGGAGAAAGTCTCGCTCGAAGCCCTGCCGCCGGCCGGGTTCATGCGGCCCTTCAGGCTGCGGGTGCTGAACGACAGCTATGTCCCACCCGGTGAAGGCGAGAGCGTGAACATAGACGCGTCGCTGGAATTCGCCGGAAAGAGCGCGCCGGCGGAATTCACGCAGGAGTCCAAAGGCGTTTACCTGGCGCAGGCGCGGCCGGCGGGCTACGGCAAGCACCGGCTCAAGGTCAGGGTGAGCCTGGGCCGGAAATTCCTGGGCTCGGACGAGGCGGTGTTCGAGGTCCTGAAGTCGGGGCCTGATTTCGTGCCGTCGGACGAGGCGGGCATGATAAGCGCGGCGCGCGCGAACTCCGGGAATTATTTCAGGCTGAAAGGGACGGGGGCGAAGGACCTGCTTAAATCCCTGCCCGCGCTGAAGCCCGTCCGCGAAGAGGCATACAGGTTCGATCTCGGTTCCGCGCAGGCGGTGATGCTGCTGCTGGTGGTGCTTTTCTCGGCGGCCTGGATATGGGGGCGCCTCAGGGGCCTGCCGTAGGCGAAAGAAGCGGACAGGGAGGTCCGGTTCTATGGAATTAATAGTCACCGTTCTGGGCGGGGCGCTGCTGATAGCCGGGGCCCTGCTGTTCTTCGGACCCGGGGCGCACGCACCCGGCGGCGGCGGGCATACGCGGCTGATCGCCGCCGCGGTGCTGGGCCTGCTGGGCATGTCGACCCTGACGTTCATCAAGATGGGCTGGCGCTACGGCGGTTTCCCGGCCGAGCTGCGCCAGCTGTTTTACGGGGTGCTCTCCCTTTCTACGATATTCGGCGGCATGATGCTGTTCGTGATGACCGCGTCGGGCGGTTTCGACGAATGGTGGAAGCCTTACGGCTGGCAGAACCTGTCCTTCGCCGGGCTGTCGTTAGCCGGCGCGCTGGGGCTCTACGCGGTAATGAACCGCCGGATCACCTGAAATGAGCGCGGCCCCGTGCGGCCGCACAGACTTTGCCCCCCGCTTTTTTGTATCATAGTTCTGATATTTATCCGCGCCTTTCTCAGCATCGATCCGAAGCCCGGGCACAATAAGGCTGACCATATGATGATGGACTCCAATAAAAAAAGCAGGTTTATCGTCGGGATAGCCGGCGGCTCGGGTTCCGGCAAGACCACGCTGGCCAGCAAGCTTATAGAGGAATGCAGGAAGATAGACATCGACGGCCAGATCTTTTCGCTGGACAACTATTACCGGCCGCTGGGCCATCTCAAATTCGAAGAGAGGAAGGTCTATAACTTCGACCATCCCGACGCCATCGATTCCGCGCTGGCCCTGAAACATCTGAAGGACCTGTGCGCCGGCAAGGAGATAGAACAGCCTATCTACGATTTCAAGCGCCACACGCGCGAAAAGGAATCCATCCTGTGCCGCCCCGCCAAGCTGATAATCGTGGAAGGGCTCTATACCCTTTATTTCCCTGGCATCCTGCCGCTGTGCGACTACAAGATCTTCGTTTCCACCGGCATGGTCACGGCCATGCTGCGGCGCGTGCA
>CAZJUL010000490.1:0-2076 GCA_964549095.1 uncultured Elusimicrobiaceae bacterium | reverse complement strand
CCCGGCTTTTACGCCCGCCAGGCACTGGAAGATGGCGGACGGCTCGGAATCCACCGGGATGATGGTCGCCTGCCAGCGGCGCGCTTCCTGCATCAGCGTTTCGCCGGCCATCACCATCGGCTCCTTGTTGGCCAGCGCGATGTGCTTGGACGCCCGTATGGAGGCCGCCAGCGGCGCGAAGCCGACCGAGCCGGACACGGCGCTCAGCACTATGTCCGCGTCGGCCAGGGTCGCCATCTCCACCAGGCCTTCCACGCCGGGGGGAAGCAGCTTGACGCCGCGCGGCAGCAGGCCTTTCAGCTCCGAAGCCGCGGCGGGATCGAAGACCGAAACGTACGCCGGCCTGTGCTCGCGCGCCTGCTCCGCCAGGTCCCGGACGCTGGCGTTAGCGGCCAGCCCCAGCGCCCGCCAGCCCAGGCTGTCTATGACCTTCAGGGCGTTCCGGCCGATAGAGCCGGTGGAACCGAGTATGACGACGCGCTTCATTGGCATTATCTTGCGTAGACCGTGAGATAGTAGATGACGGGGGCGAGGAAGATGTAGGAATCGAACCTGTCCAGCACGCCGCCGTGGCCGGGCAGCAGGTTAGAGGAATCCTTGGCGCCGGCCGCGCGCTTGATCATCGATTCGGCGATGTCGGAGAGCTGGCCGAAGACGCCTATCAGCACCCCGGCGGTCACCGCGAACAGCAGGCTGACCGGTTCGCTCATCAGGGCGCGGCTGAGCAGCGCCATCAGCACCGCGCTGACGAAGCCGGCGGCGGCGCCTTCCCAGGTCTTCTTGGGGCTGATGGTGGAAAGCTGCTTCTTGCCGGCCCATTTGCCGAAGGCGTAAGCAGCCGTGTCCATCACCCACACGGTGGCCAGCAGCATGAAGGTCAGCGCCTCGCCGTCGGGCCGCACGTCACGGAGCGCCACCAGGTGGAACAGGCACCAGGAGATCATGAAGACGCCGAGCAGGGTGAAGCCTACCCGCTCCAGGTATTTCTTCTGCGAGAAGATCTCGTAGAGCAGCGGCGCGATCACCGCCAGGGTTATCACCGTGCCGGCGAAATTGTCCCCGCCGGCCTGCGCGGCGGAAAAGCGGTCGAACCAGAGCGCGGCCGGCAGCGCCAGCCCCACTATGAAAAGGGTGGGGCCCTGCACCGGCTTGCCGCCCATCTTCATCAGCAGGTAATACTCGTAGAGCGCCAGGGTGATTATGGTGAAGATGAAAGCCGCGTACGCCAGCCCGCCCGTGTGGACGAACAGGAGCATGGCCGGTATCCCTATCAACGCGGTGAGCACCCTTGGTAGAAGCATAGCTATGCGCCCTTCCTTCTTTCACGCCGCTGATATTCTATCAGCGCTTCCACGAACTGCGGGCCCCTGAAATCGGGCCACAGCGTGTCGGTGATGTAAAATTCCGAATAGGCCGTCTGCCAGAGCAGGAAATTGGAGATGCGCGTCTCGCCGGAGGTGCGGATCAGCAGGTCCGGGTCGGGCAGCGGCCAGGTGTAGAGTGCCCGCGCGAAAGTTTTCTCGTCGGCCTTTTTCGCCTTCTGCTCCAGCAGCGCGTTCACCGCGTCCAGTATTTCCTGGCGGCCGCCGTAGTTCAGCGCGATGTTCAGTATCATGCCCCTGTTGTCTTTGAGCTTTTCCTCGGTCGCCTTCAGCACCTTCTGCGCGGAGGGGGGCATTTCGGCCAGGCGCCCGCTTATCATCAGCTTCACGCCGTTCCTGCCCAGCTCGTCGGAATATTCCGCGATGGCCTTCTTGAGCAGCAGCATCAGCGAATTGACCTCGAACCTGCTCCTGTTCCAGTTCTCGGTGGAGAAGGTGTAAAGCGTCAGCGCCTTTATGCCCAGGTCGCTGGCCGACTTCACCACGGCCCTCACCGATTCCACGCCTTTAGCGTGCCCTACCGGCACCGGCAGGCGGTGCAGCCGGGCCCAGCGGCGGTTCCCGTCCATTATGACGGCCACGTGCGCCGGCAGGCGGGAATGGTCCAGCTTTTTTAAGATGTCGTCCATTAAGTAGTGATCAGGGGACAGTCCCCTTCTACCGCTCGCTGCGCTCGCCGGTAAAGGGGACAGTC
>CAZJUL010000489.1:0-2090 GCA_964549095.1 uncultured Elusimicrobiaceae bacterium | reverse complement strand
CTAAGGCCAAAAGCGCGGAATCGCGGCAGAAGTCGGAATCCCTTTCCAAGGCTTACAAAGACGTGCAGGGCGACATCCACGGCGAGCTGTCCCTTTATTCCCTGGCCAAGGACCTTTCTTATCCCTACTACGGCCGGAAGGACCTTTCCAGCGGCCTGCTCCTGAAGTCGGCCATCTTCGAGAAGTACAGCCTGATAAACAGGATCAAGGGCGAAACCGCCAGGGTGAAGGGCGACATCCAGGCGCTGACCAGGCGCAACGTGGAGCTGACGGCCAAGAAAAAGCTGCTGGACACGCAGCGCACCGCCCACAAGCGCCTCGTCAAGAGCAAGACGACGGAACTGGAAAGGACCAGGGAGAAGCAGGCGCGCCTGGCCCGCGAAGTGGAGAACCTCCAGAACGCCGCGCTGGGCCTGACCAAGCTGGTGAAAAAGCTGGAAAAGCAGGCCCCATACAAGCGCGCGGCCGCCGGAGGGCTGCAGCCGCCTATCGACCGCAATTCCCTGCCCTGGCCGGCGCGGGGCAAGGTGATAAGCCGCTTCGGGCGCGAAGAGGTGCCCCTCCTGAAGACCTGGATAGTCCGGGAGGGGATACGGATACGCACCGACGGCCCGTCTCCGGTCTACCCGGTGATGGACGGCAAGGTCATCTACGCCGGGCCTTTCAGGACCTACGGGAACGTGGTCATAGTGGACCACGAGCAGGGCGGCTTCTTTACGGTCTACGGGCTTTTGAAGGATATCGCGGTGGCCAAGGGCGCCCCGGTCACCGCCGCTTCGCCGCTGGGGCATTCGGGCAGCGACACGCAGGCCGTGTCCGGCGCGGGGCCGGGGGATTACAGCGCGGTGTATTTCGAGATCAGGATGGGGGCGGAGGCGGTGGATCCCCTGCCCTGGCTGAGCGCGCCCGGCGAGAAGCCGGCGGGCAACTGAGGGGGACCGGCGCCGGGAACCGCCAGGGCCCCCGTTACTTGCCGTGAACGATAAAGGTATAATCTCATAGAGGTGGAATGACAATGCAAAGCTTAAAAAAGATAGCGGTGATCTCGTGCATCTCTGCGGCCATAGGGCTCTCTTTCCCGTACCTGAATTTCGCCGTGGACGAGACCTACCAGCAGCTCAAGGTGATAGTGGACGTCATGGAGCTGATCCGGGAGAACTACGTTGACGAGATAGAGTCGCAGAAGCTGGTCTACGGCGCCGCAGAGGGCATGGTCCGCGAGCTGGACGACTTTTCGCAGTTCATGGAGCCGGACCTCTACAACAGGGTCAAGAGCGACACCGAGGGCGAGTTCGGCGGCATAGGGATACGGGTGGATATGCGCGACGGCTGGCTGACGGTGGTCACCCCGCTGCCCAACACCCCCGCCTACCGCGCGCAGATGTACCCCGGCGACAGGATCATAAAGATCGAGGGCGTGAGCACCGGCGAGCTGATAATAGACGAGTGCATAAAGAAGCTGCGCGGCACGCCCGGCACGCAGGTCAAGATCACCACCGCCAGGGAGGCCGAGGACAAGAACGCCGACTGGATCACCAGGGACATCACGCTGACCCGGGAGCTGATCAAGAGCGAGAACGTCAAATCGAAGCTGCTGGAGAACAGGATCGGCTACATAAAGATAGTGGAATTCACCGGCCACGCCGTGGAGAATTTCAACAAGGCGCTGGAAGGGCTGAAGGCGCAGGGCATAGACGGGCTCGTCATCGACATGCGGTATAACCCCGGCGGCCTCCTGTCCGCGGCCGTGGACATCTCCAAGCTCTTCATAGATTCCAGCAAGATGCTGGTCTACACCAAGGGCAGGAAGCCGGAGAATTACCAGGAGTTCAGGGCCAACGACAAGGCCGCCTACACGGAGCTGCCGCTGATACTGCTGGTCAACAGGTTCTCCGCCTCCGCCAGCGAGATCGTGGCCGGCGCTATGCAGGACAACAAGCGGGCCGTCATCATCGGGGAGCGCACCTTCGGCAAGGCCAGCGTGCAGTCCATGATACCCCTTTCCGACAAGTCGGCCCTGAGGCTGACCATAGCCAGGTATTACACGCCCAGCGGCCGCTCCATACACCGCGACGAGAAGAAGGACACCG
>CAZJUL010000488.1:0-2094 GCA_964549095.1 uncultured Elusimicrobiaceae bacterium | reverse complement strand
GTCCGCCCCCGCAAGGGCGGACCCTACCAGCACCACGCTCTGCAGTATAAGCTTGTTCTTAATGCGCATTTATTTAGCCGCGGCGCTCATTTCGCCAGCAGGGCGATGAGCGAGATCGCAGCCGCTCCCAGTGCGGCCGCGAGGGTGATGTTCTCCTTCAGCGAGAATTTGTCGGTGTAGAGCGGGGCCGCGCCGGCTTCCCCCCGGGGGCCGTTCTTGCGGTCGCGGATGATCACGGGTATCTCGGATTTGAGCTCGTCCCGCTTCCTCTCCAGGATTTCCTTCGAAAATTTCTTCTCCAGCTGCAGCAGGCGCTGTTCCAGCAGCCCGCCCGCGGCCGGTATCCCGTCCGTGGCGGCCTTGGCCTGTTCCGCCGCCGTCTTGATCCTGGCCAGTTCCGCGGAGGCGTCGGTCATCCACGCCTTGATATCCTCCACCTGCTTCTGGACATCGGCTGAGATCGTCTTTATCTTCGCCTGGGTCTCGCGCCTCAGCAGGTCGGCCCCGCCGGCGTGCTCCACCAGCGCCCGGCCTATCTCTTCCTCTTTCTTGCGCCTGTATTCGTTCAGGCTTTCGTCCAGCCTGGCGGACGCCTCGGCCGAAAATCTTTCCCAGCCGGCGGCCAGTTCCTTCATCGCGGCGGCGCGCCCCGCCTCCAGCTCCGCGGCCCCCATATCGGTGAACTGCTGCACCTTTTCGGCCGCGGCGCCCTGTATGCGCCGGCGCAGCTCCTCGTAGACGGAGGCCGGCACTATCTCGCCGCCCAGCTTCTTGGCCAGCTCGGCTTCGGCCCGGTCCCGGAGCTTGTCGGCCAGCTTCTGCAGGTCGTCGGTGAACTGCTGCGCCTTGCGGGAAAGCTCGGCCAGCATTATGGGCGAAAGCGATTCGGTGTGCTTGCGGACCTGCCCTTCTATCTCGCGCTGCTTCCGGGCGTTGAATTCCTTCAGCCGGCGCAGGCTGTCGTCGAATTCCGCCGCCGTGTCGGCCGCCAGCTTTTCCCACTTCGGGCCCAGTTCGGACTGCACCCCGCGGCGCGCGGCGTCCAGCTCCGCGGCGGCCAGGTCTGAAAATTCCTTCAGCTTCGCGGCGGCTTCCTGCTCCACGCGGCCCCGTATGCCGGCGTAGACGGCGGAGATCTCGCGGTCCAGCTTCTTTTCCAGCGCGGCCCCGGCGCGCTTCTTTTCCTCTTCCCAGTTGTCGCGCAGGTTCCGGAAAAAACCGTCCAGCTCTTCGCGGGCGGCCCTCATCCACGCGTCCAGCTCCTCGTCGGAAGAGGCCAGGGCCTTGCGCCTTATGCCCGGGGTTTCCGTGCCCGTGGCGCAGCCCGGCGCGGGAGGCGCCGTATAGCTCATCACAATGGCCAGCTCCGGCACGGTGCAGGCCGCTATCCAGCCGGCGTCTTCGGAGCCGGCGTATTTGACCGGGGTTTCCGGAGCGAAGCCGTGCAGGCGCGCCGCTTCCGCCGCCGTCAGCGGTCCCAGCTGCTTACCGTTCAGGAGTATAAAATACGTGATCATCTTCGGGTATTAGATTATAATAATACAATGTTACAAAAATAATGCGGTTTTGTGCCCGGGCGCCTTCTTTCCGCCTACCTTGTCAGGAACGAGAGCACCGACAGAATAGCCGCCGCGGCCGCGGCCGCCAGCGTAAGCGTCTCGCGCAGGCTGCCGCCCTCGCGGTAAAGCGGCACCCGGCCTGACTGCGGGGCCCTGCTCCCCCGGCCCCCTTTCTGCGGTTCTATTATCACGGGTATTTCGGACCTGACGGCGTCCTGCTTCCTGTTCAGTACGTCCCGGGAGATCTTCCGTTCCAGTTCCTGCAGGCGCTCGCCTACCTTGGCGCCGGGGGCGGCCGCGGCTTCGCGCGCCTTCTCCACCTCTCTGCCCGTCTGCTCCAGCCACGCCCGCATCTCTACCGTATTCGCCAGGAAATCGGCTGAAACGCTTTCCATCTTTTCCCGCGTTTCCCTGCTGAGGAATTCTGATTCCGCGGCCTGGTCGGCCAGCAGCCGGCTGAAATTATCTTCCTGTTTTTTGCGGAATTCGCGCAGGCCCTCGTCCAGTTCCCGGCGCAGCGCGGAGAACTTCCTCT
>CAZJUL010000487.1:0-2100 GCA_964549095.1 uncultured Elusimicrobiaceae bacterium | reverse complement strand
CTGTTCGGCAAGCCCACCGAGAACGAAGAGACCGTAGATATGCTGATGGCGATGCTGATGGAGACGATGCGCGGCTTCCGCACCCTCGCCAGGACCGTCTACGTGGCGCAGGAGCCCTCGCTCGAAGAGCGCGCCATAGCGGA
The DNA here is from genome assembly GCA_964549095.1 of uncultured Elusimicrobiaceae bacterium. Classification (GTDB taxonomy): domain Bacteria; phylum Elusimicrobiota; class Elusimicrobia; order Elusimicrobiales; family UBA9959; genus JAHJSU01. The sequence goes on along the minus strand of CAZJUL010000487.1, from coordinate 1,957 downwards.
CAAGCTGGCCAAGTCGGAAGAGGCCATAAAAGGCGAAAGGTACGTGGAAGCCGTCCGGCTGTGCCAGTCGGTGCTGGACATCGATACAAAAAACACCCAGGCCTGGCAGAACATGGGTATCGCCTACCTCGGGATGGCCAAGCTGAAGAATTCCCTGAAGGCCTGGGAGAAGGCCTACAAGCTGGAAAAGAACCCGACGCTCCGCGAAGTCATCAGCCGCTACATAAAGTCGATCTCCCGCATGGAGCGCCAGTACCCGGCCCCCGGCGCGGCAGCCAAAGCGGCGGCGCCCGCGGCGAAGCCCGAGGCGAAGAAGCCGGCCCTCGTCCTGTCGCAGGCCGCGATAGACAGCCTGCTGAACCAGGGCGTGGATATGTACATCAACCGCGACCTGGAAAAGGCGCGCCTTGTTTTCGAAAAAGTGCTGGAAGCGGACCCGGAAAATGTCGAGGCGCAGAAGGCCCTGCGCCGCGTAAAGGATGAACTGAAATGAGGATCAGGACCAAGCACCTGCTGATAACGGCCGGCCTTATGGCGGCGGTGGTGGCATCCATCGCCGCGACGGTCATACACACGCAGAAAAAGGTGCTGCGCGACCAGTCCCTGCAGCGCCGGAACGTGATCATGGAAGGCGCCGCGCGCATAGGCAAGGAAGCCCTGGACGACAGCGACCGCCTGATGGCGGTGAGCTACCTGATGTTCCTCCGGAAAGAGCACCCCGAAATAGCCTTCGCCTCCATCAGCTACCGCGGCCACGAGTCGAAGCTCGGAACGGAAAAGGAAAAGATGCTTTACCTCGAGCGGAAGATCTACCCGGCCGGCGCCGCGCCCGTCCGCTACACCGTTTCGGCCTATCCGTCCGCGTCGGGCGCCCCGACCGGCGCCCTCAGCGTTTCCACAGCCGGCGTGTCGCTGCAGGTTTCCGGCAAGGCGCTGGTGAAGGTGGAAGAGCCGGCGCAAGAGCAGGGCCTCTCCGTGCGGCTGGGCTTCGTGCGGGCCATGATGGACGCGGAAGTGAACGCCGCGCTGACGCCGCTGATCCGCCGCACCGCCGGCATAGCGGCGGCCTTCATGCTGCTGGGCTTCTTCGTCAACCTCTGGGTGGCCAAGTGGCTGACCCGCCCCATAGAAGAGCTGGCCGCCGCCACGGCGCTGCTGGCGGCCGGGCGGATGGACGTGTCCGTGCCGGTCCGCACCAACGACGAACTGGGCAGGCTTACCGGCAGCTTCAATTCGATGGCCGGCCGGCTCAGGGAGCTGCTCGAATCGCGCGAAGACATACTGCACACCCTGACGCACGAGATAAACACCCCGCTGAACGGCCTGAAAGGCTACCTGGAGCTGTGGGAAGACAAGAAGCTCCCGCCGGAGCCGGCGCAGCAGCAGGCGGTGATAGGCACCATGATGGCGGCGGTGGTGCGCATGGAGAATTCGCTGTCCAACGCGCTGGACCTGTTCCGCACCGAGCACAAAGGGCGCGCGGTCGGGAAACTGGAGCTGGTGCGGGTGGACGAGGTCTTCCGCCAGACACTGACGCTGTTCGCGCCGATGGCGGCCGCGAAAGGCATCCGCGTGCTCCCGATGCCGCCCTGCACGGACAGCTTCGTCCGCGCCGACGAGGAGTCGGTGAGGCGCATAGCCACCAACCTGGTGTCCAACGCCATAAAGTATACGCCCGACAACGGCCAGATGCACGTGGGCTTCCAGAACACGCCCGGGCACGTGGTGGTGTGCGTTTCGAACACCGGCTACGGGATCCCGGCGAAGGACATCCCGCACCTCTTCACCAAATTTTACCGCTCCGGCGCGGAGCGGGCTGAAGGCAAGAGGATACCCGGCACCGGCCTGGGCCTCAACATAGTCCACAAAGCGGTCACGGCCCTGGGCGGCAAGATCTGGGTGGACAGCAAAGTAGGGAAGAGCACAATATTTTTAGTGAAGCTACCGAAGGCGGACA
>CAZJUL010000486.1:0-2101 GCA_964549095.1 uncultured Elusimicrobiaceae bacterium | reverse complement strand
CTCCTGCTCCAAGCAGCCGCAGCAGCAGCCGGCCAAGCCGGAGCTCCCAAAAATAATCCGCGTCTTCTGACCGCCTCCCCGCAAAATAAATATTGGTATAATTTATACTTCCGCATCCAGGAGGACGAATGTTTTTTTTGAAGGATATAAAGACCGGCCTGACCAGGAACATCACCTTCCTGGGCGTGGTGAGCGGGCTGACCGACATCTCCAGCGAGATGCTCTACCCGGTAATACCCATCTTCCTGACCTCCGTACTGGGCGCCCCTATGCGCGTGGTGGGCCTGATCGAGGGCATCGCCGAAGCTACCGCCAGCTTCGTCAAGATACTGGGCGGCCTCTGGTCCGACAAGATAAAAAAGCGCAAGCCCTTCGTAGTGCTGGGCTATTCCCTTTCCTCCATCTCGAAGCCTATTATAGCGCTGGCCTTCACCTGGCATTTCGTGCTTTTCGCGCGCTTCATAGACCGCGTGGGCAAAGGCCTGCGCACTTCCCCGCGCGACGCGCTCGTGGCGTCCTCGACGGAAAAGCAGTACTGGGGCAAGGCCTTCGGCTTCCACCGCGCAATGGATACCGCCGGCGCGGCGCTGGGCCCGCTGGTGACGCTTTACCTGCTGAACAGGCTGGGGCTGGATTACAGGACCATTTTCCTCATAGCCTTCGTCCCGGCCGTGCTGGGTGTGCTGGTCCTGGCTTTCTTCGTTAAGGAAGATACTTCCGCCGCGGAGCCCGCGGCCGCGCCGGCCCCTGAGCTGCCCGCCGCCCCGGCCGTAAAGGAACCGATGTCGGCGGATTTCAAGACCTTCGTCGTCCTCTACGCCATCTTCGCCATCGGCAATTCCAGCGACGTCTTCCTTATCATGAAGGCCAAGAGCGCCGGCTTTTCCACGGCGCAGGTGATACTGGCCTATACCGGCTACAACCTCCTCTACGCCCTTCTGGCCATGCCGGCCGGCTGGCTCTCCGACAGGCTGGGCAAGATAAAAACAATGGCCTTCGGCTTCCTTGTCTTCACCGGGGTTTACCTGGGCTTCGCGGCCACCGGCTCAAAAACCGTCATCTGGCTGCTTTTCCTGCTTTACGGATTTTACGGCGCTTTCAACGAGGGCATTGCCAAGGCGGTGGTTTCCCACTTGAGCACTTCGGGGAACAGGGCCGCTGCAATGGGCTGGTTCCAGGGCACGCTGGGCTTCCTGACCTTCTTCGCCAGCGCCGCGGCCGGCCTGCTCTGGGACAAGATCTCCCCCGCCGCCCCGTTCATATTGGGCGCCGGCTGCGCTTTCGTCTCCATGATAGCGCTGCTCATCTGGACCCGTAAAAAACAATTGGCGTTTTAAGAGGATACAACGACCGCATGTCCACACTGCTTAAAGAAGTTCTGAAACACGAAGTCTACCCGGCTATGGGCTGCACCGAGCCGGTGGCCGTGGCCTTCTGCGCCGCCTCCGCGGCCGAACTGTTGGGCCGGGAAAAGATCCTGCGGGCGGAGATAACCACCGACGCCGGCACCTACAAGAACGGCCTGGCCGTGGCCCTGCCGAACACGGGAGGCAGCCCGGCGGGCGCCGCCGCCGAAAAAGGCAACCTGGTGGCGGCCGCGCTGGGCGCGCTGATACGCAAGCCCGGTCTGAAGACAGAAATTTTCCGCACAATTTCCCCAGCCGTACTGAAAGAAGCCAAAGGCCTGATAAAAGCGGGCCGGATAACCCTCGGCGTGGATTACAGCCGGCGCGGCATTTATATCGAGACCCGCCTCAAGACCGCGCGCCATACCGCGGTCTGCGTCGTGGCCGGCGGCCACGGCAATATCACGCTGCTGAAAAAGGACGGGAAGACGCTGCTGAAGGGGCAGCCGGTAAAGGCCGGATCGCACCACGCCCCCTACAAACTGCTGCTGAAAAAAGCCGATTTCCGGCAGCTTTTCAAAGAAGCCGAGAAAGCCGACGCGGCCGACCTGGCCTATATCAAAACAGGCATCGCTATAAATCTCAAAGCCGCCGAAGAGGGCCTCAAGCTGAAGAAGGTCGGCTACTACATCGCGGATCTCATAAAGAAAGGCTATTTAAAGCGCGACATCCTTTCCACCGCCAAGCTCACCACT
>CAZJUL010000485.1:0-2108 GCA_964549095.1 uncultured Elusimicrobiaceae bacterium | reverse complement strand
TGTCATCGCGGCCAGCAGGCCGGCGTCGTCTTTCCCGAGCTCCACCAGCAGCGTGGGCGTTGGCACCAGGTCGAGCGGGGCGCGCAGCGTCGCGCCGAAGAAGGCGGGCCGCTCGAAGATGAAAGGCTCCAGCCTGGCCATAGGGGAGCCGTTGCGCTCCGCCATCGCCGTCAGCTTTTTAAGTAGCAGGCCGTAGCAGGCTTCCGCCTTGCCGGCGTCGGCCCAGGGCAGCACCGGGCCGTGGGGCATAGCCAGGGGCGACACGCCGAACGTGGTCTCGAACCTGTAGACCAGCGCCCCGGCTATAAGTTTGGCGCGGTCGAAGACGCCCAGCCGCTCCACCGCGGCGCCTTCGGCCTCCTTTAACTCGCTCCATTCCCAGCTCTGCATGAAGCCCGACCCCCCGCAGGAGGCGGCCAGGTCGTTCCAAAGCTTGAAATGCTCTTTTTTCAGCTCCGCTATTCTCATTTTATTTCAGGGCGTCTCCCAGGTAAGGCTTCGCCCGCATCTCCAAAGAAGTGGGCGGCGGGGCCGGGGGCGTGATGTAAGAGGTCGGCGGAGGCGCGGGCGCGGGGGTGTTAGTTATTCCCAGCAGCGACTGGAAAACGGCTTTGCGCGGGTCGCCGGCGCTGGTCCGCAGGTATTTTTCCATCAGCACTTTATTCACGAATTCGTCCATCGCGACGCGCCTCGGAAGCACCGTGTAGCGCGACCCGCGCCCTTCCGGATATTGATAAGTGAAGAAGCTGCCGCTCCTGTCTATCAGCACCAGGTCCTGGTCGTCCGCCAGGTAAAACCCCTGGGCAAGGCGGAACCAGCCGGCGGGTATCTCAGGCCTGGGAGGCAGGAGCCGCCGGGCCTGCAGTGACTCCGAAGCCTTGAGCAGCGAGGCGCGTATCTCGGCGATATTTTTGGCCTCGCGGGACTGGGCGCGCACCTCGCCCGAGAACAGGAAGGCGGGCCGGGCCCAGGCCAGCCAGTTGTCGTATGAGGCCAGCGCCTTGTCCGCGGACTTGATATGCTGTTCCATCGAGCCCAGCGCAGCCTGCAGGTCGCCGGGTTCGGCGTAGAATTCGAACAGCGGCTCGGGCAGGTTCTTGTCCTGCAGTATAAAACTTTCCGGGGTCGCGTGAAGCAGGTATTTCATCTGCCCGAGCACGAAGAAAAGCTCGCCGTCCTTCGAAACGAAAGAGTCGTCCGTCAGCGCGAAATAAAGGCGGTCGTCCTTTACTCCGTCGGGGCCGGCGGCCGCGCCCGGGGCTTTGTAGCGGATAGCCTGGACCGGCCTCGTGTTCCCGGACGGCAGCAGCAGGGTGGTCACCTGCGCGCTCTGAAAGACGGGATTATGGAAAGGTGACCGCTCGGTCTGCAGGAAAAAGCTCACGTCAATGCCGTCCCCGCCCGAGCCGCTGTGGGAAGAATAGCCGCCCTTGGCGTAGGCGTTGTCGGGATAGGCCATGTTCACGAAGACCAGCACCGTCATCAGCACAGCGAAAACCTGCCAGGCGCGGTCGGTGTCGGGCACGGCGCCTTTAAGGAGTTCCGGCAGCTTTTTGCGCAGCAGGCGGATCTCTTCCAGCGCCTTTCCGGGCAGCAAAGCGGCGTTCTTCTCAAGCTCCGCCAGGAACGGCTCCCAGTCCATCAGGCGCAGCGTCTCCAGCAGGCGCCATTCCCATTCGCCGGCAAGCTGCGGCCAGCTGAGACTGTCGGCGCCGGGCGGCCAGGAGCCGCCTGGCAGCGGCCGAATCGGAGAAGTCGGCCATCGCGGCCCCGGCGGCGGCCTGTTCCTGCAGGTTTATCAGGCAGAGCAGGTCGCCGGGTTTCCTGATTATCCCGCTGAGCGGCAGCCCCCGCTCCAGGCAGGACACGCGCAGGCGCAGCGCGTCCCTGAAAGTATCCCTGTTCAGCCAGGCGCAGCCGGCCCCGAAACGGAGCGCGGCCAGCTCGGCGTCCCTGACCGGCCGGGAAGAAGCGAGGAACATCCCCCAGTCGCCGTAGCCGTGGGAACTGAAGGACGGTATGGTAAGGCGCAGGGGCCGCGGGTAAAGCCTGGCGGAGGCGAGCGTCCGGTAGACGGACCAGAAAGCGGCGGGGAAGCGGTCCGGCGA
>CAZJUL010000484.1:0-2123 GCA_964549095.1 uncultured Elusimicrobiaceae bacterium | reverse complement strand
GCGGCGCCGGATACGGGGCGCGCTAAAACAAATTTATAATACCGGCTGCAGTTCCAGGAGCTTTATGGATATTGCGACAATCAGCGGGATAATAGTCTTTTTCGGGTTCGTGATAGTCTCGGTCTATCTGGGCGAGGGTTGGCACGGTTTCAAACCCTTCCTGAACGCCGAGGCCCTGCTTGTGGTCATGGGCGGTACCTTCTGCGCGCTGCTGGTCAACTTCCCGATGTCCTCGGTGATTGGCGTCGGAAAGGTGCTCAGGAAGGTGATGTCCTCCAAGGGCGAGGATACCTCCCGCCTGGTCTCCACCTTCCTGACGCTGTCGCAAAAGGCCAAGAAAGAGGGCTTCCTGGCCCTGGAAACCGATGTGAAAGCCATCGATAACGATTTCCTTAAAAGGGGCGTGCAGCTGGTCATAGACGGCGCCGACCACGAGTTCATACGGAACATGCTCGAGACGGAGCTGGATTTCATCCGCGAGCGGCACAAGGCCGGCAGGGAGATCTTCAACGCGCTGGGCACCTACGCCCCCGCCTTCGGCATCATCGGTACGGTGCTGGGCATGATCCTGATGCTTTCCTCCATAGATGACGTGGCGCAGGTACCGCGCCGCATGGCGCTGGCGCTGGCGGCCGCTTTCTACGGCCTGGGCTCAGGCTACTGGCTGTTCCTGCCTATGGCCGGCAAGCTCAAGCACCGCTCCGAAGAGGAGCTGTTCGTCAAAGAAATAATCATCAGGGGCGTGCTGCTGCTGCAGAGCGGCGCCACCCCCAGCGTGGTGGAAGCGAATCTGAAGGCCTACCTCGAGCCGTCGAAGAGGAAGACCGTGAAGAAGGACGAGAAGGCCCCGGCGCCGGGCGAAGCCCCCGCCGCACCGCCGGCCGCGTAAGCGGCCGGTTCGGATCAGGACAAAGGCATTTAATTTAAGCTATGGCTCTGAAAGTAAAGGGCATGATACCGGAGGACGACTCCAGGGTGGCCGCGATAGGCCACCCCGCCCCTCCGTGGATGGTCAACTACGCCGACCTGATGACCGAGCTGGTCTGCTTCTTCGTCATCCTTTACGCCCTCTCGGCCGCCCTGAACAAGGACATGCAGAACGCCCAGGAGCAGATAAAGGATATGATGGAGAAGGGCACCATGCAGGGGCAGGTGGCCATGGACAAGGAAGGCCTCCGGATAACGCTCGAGGAGCAGAAGACGCAGATGTTCTTCGAGAGCGGCAGGGCGGAGCTGACCGCCGATATGGAGGGCGCGCTGGAGCGCCTGGTCCCCGTCCTGGTCCCGCTGGCCGGCAAGTACGACATCCTGGTGGAGGGGCACACGGACGATGTACCGATAGCTACGAAGCAGTTCGCCTCCAACTGGGAGCTCTCCACGGCCAGGGCCACCAACGTGGTCAAGGACCTGCTGACCAAGAAGGGCTTTCTTCCCGCCAAGCTGGCCGCCATCGGCTACGGAGAATATCACCCTATAGTGGTGAACAATACCGCGGAGAACAGGAAGAGGAACCGGCGCGTTGTCTTCTTCGTCAAGACCAATTCCTACCCGGACAAGAAGGCCGTCGCGCCCGGCGAAAAGAAAGCGGCACACGGCGCCCCGGCGCAGCCAGCCGCGGCCCCAGAAGGCGGAGCGGAGCCGGCCGCACAGCCGGAAGCCCCGCCCGCGGAACAGCCTGAAGCGGCGCCGGCCGGAGAAGAAGCGCAGCCAGTGGAGGGCAGATGAGCAGTAACGGCCTTGTTAAAATTACGGCGCTGTGCGCCCTGTTCGCTTTTTTGACCGGCTGCGCGGGCACGTTCAAGAGCCTCAAGGTCGTGGATCTGACCGATACGCGCGTGGGAGACCTTTCCCTTACCCAGAAGGTCACCGGCAAGCGCGAGTTCCTCTTTTTCTCCACCACCAAGACCGGGATCTTCCTGGAAGGAAATATCCAGGGCTATATAACCGACTACCAGGGCAACCCGATAGAGGGCGTCACGGTGAAAGCCGTGCCCGACACCGGGCGCTCCAGGACCGGGGAAACGGAGGGCGATTCCCTGGCGGGCGTGGAGGAGAACGTGGGCGCCGCCATAAACCTTTCTTTCGCGCCCGGCATCAGCGACACGATGGGGCTGTTCAAGATA
>CAZJUL010000483.1:640-2138 GCA_964549095.1 uncultured Elusimicrobiaceae bacterium | reverse complement strand
AAATACGGAGGCTAAGCCGCGGGCGGGCTTCGCTCCCGGCGCTGGACATCATGAACATAGAAACTTTGAAAGTCTTCAGGGACCTGATAGACACGGGCAGCTTCTCAAGGACGGCCGAGCTGAACTATATCTCCCAGTCGGCGGTCAGCCAGCAGGTCAAAAAGCTGGAGCTGGTGCTTAAATGCAGGCTGATGAACCGCCTGGCCAACAAGATCATGCTCACGCCTTCGGGCGAGAAGTTCTACGAGACCTCCAAGAAGATCGTGCTGCTCTACGAGAACTCCATAGTTTCCATCAAGCAGCTGTCCTCTTCGAAAGCGTCGGAAGAGATAAAGATCTCCACCATCTACAGCGCCGGCATCTACCTCCTGCAGAACTACCTGAAGAAATTCATGGCCGTCTGCCCGGGAGCGAAGGTCAGCGTGGAATACCGGCGGTTCTCCCAGATACACGGCGACATAGTTTCCGGCCGCTCCGACTTCGGCTTCATGGCCTGCCCTTACCGCAAGCTCAAAGGCATCGCAATGACGCCGGTGGCCGAGGAGGAGATGGTGGTGGTCACGGGCACCGGCGACAAGCTGGCCCACAAGAAGACCATCGCCGTCCGCGAGCTGGACGGCCTGGACTTCATTTTCTTCGACAAGGTGTTCCCGTCCAGGAAATATGTGGACGACTTTTTTAAAAAACACGGCGTAAAGGTCAACATCAGGATGGAGCTGGACAACATCGAGACGATAAAGACGGCGGTCATGTCGGGCGTGGGCGTTTCAATGCTGCCGCTCTCCACCATTGCGGACGACGATAAGGCGGGCCGCCTGCACGCCGCCAGGTTCGCGGACGCGGAGGTGTCGAGGCCGGTTTACCTGCTTTATAATAAGTCGCGGCAGATGCCGCCAGCGGCGAAGGCGTTCATAGCCATAATGCTGAAGGAAAAAGGCCCGGCCGCCGCCGCCGCTCACGCGCAGGGAGGCAGACCGTAAGCGCGGCCGATAATATGGAAATACCCGTTAAGACTAAAAGAACCGCTCAGCCCCGCGCTCAAAAGACCATAACGCTGGCCGACGGCAGCGGCGGCCGGCTTACTCACGAGCTGATAGAGAAGGTGTTCCTCAAAGCGTTTTATAATCCCGCTTTGAGCCCGCTGGAGGATTCTGCGGAGCTCACGGCCGGCAAGGAACGGATCGCTTTCACCACGGATTCCTACGTGGTGGACCCGCTTGAATTCCCGGGCGCCGATATCGGGCGCATCGCCGTCTGCGGCACCGTGAACGACCTGGCGGTGAAAGGCGCCAGGCCGCTGGCTATCTCGGCCGGCTTTATAATTGAAGAAGGCTTCCCGGTACCGCTGCTGGAAAAGCTGGCGCGCTCAATGCGGCTCGCCGCAGAGGAGGCGGGGGTGTTCATAGCCACCGGGGACACGAAGGTGGTGGAAAAGGGCAAGGCGGATAAGCTTTTTATAAACACTTCGGGCGTCGGGCTGATACCGAAAGGCGTCAGG
>CAZJUL010000483.1:0-630 GCA_964549095.1 uncultured Elusimicrobiaceae bacterium | reverse complement strand
CGGGCCGGACAAAGCCCTGGCCGTGGAGAAGGTCCTGAGCGGCCGGCTGGCCGAACACGGCGTGGCCGTGATGAATGCGCGGAACAACCTGGGACTTTCCGGCGGCATTAAGAGCGACGCGGCCCCGCTGAACGCTATGATAGCCGGGGCGCTGAAGGCTTCGCGGAGTATAAGGGCGATAAGGGATATCACCCGTGGCGGTCTGGCCACGGTGCTTAACGAGGCGGCCCTGGCCTGCGGGTCGGTCATTGAGATAGACGAGACGGCTTTGCCGGCGGCCCCGGCGGCGGACAGCGCCTGCCGGCTGCTGGGCTTGGACCCGCTTTATGTGGCCAATGAGGGCAAGGCGGTGTTCTTTGCCGCGGCAGCGGAGGCGGGGCGCGTGTTGAAGGCGCTACGCCGGAATAAATACGGCCGGCACGCCGCGGTCATAGGCCGGGTCCTGAAGGCCCCGAAGCCCCAGGTGCGCCTGAATACCGCCATAGGCGGCTCCCGGATAATACTGATGCTGGAAGGGGAACAACTCCCGCGAATTTGCTAGCTGGGGTTTGCGGGCGTCGGAGGATTTGGCGACTCAGGCACGGCTCGCCACACCGTGGCTCGCCTCTTTCACGCAGAACTGGCCGCCGC
>CAZJUL010000482.1:0-2148 GCA_964549095.1 uncultured Elusimicrobiaceae bacterium | reverse complement strand
TCCTGATCCTTTCTTCCGCGGCCGCTTCTTCGGCGGCGGAGGCGTCGTGCGAGGCCTTGTTGGCGGTTTTTTCGGCCAGCAGGCGGCCCTCTTCCTCTTCCAGCTGCTTTATCTTTTCCTTCAGCTCGCCCTCTTCTTCCCAGTACGGCTCGTTGGAGGTGATCTCCTCGGTGCCGCCTGACATCCAGAAAGGCCCGGTGACCGAGCCGCCCACGGAATAGACGCCGGCCAGCAGGTGGGACACCAGGGCGTCGCACTCGGGCGGGCAGGTTATCTTCTCGCGCAGCTTGACGGCGTTCGGCACTTCCCAGGAGCCGGCCGGGGGCGGACCCACGCGGTCCAGCATTATGAAGCGGCAGCGGCCCTTGCCGAGGTGCTTCAGGTAGGCCACCGCCTCCTGCGCGCGCTCGGAGGAATCGCAGACCACCGCGTCCAGGAAGCGGCCAAAGGCCTCGTCCATTACCAGGCGGTCCTCTTTTTTCACCGTCAGCAGGTGGCGCAGCGTGCCCTTTACGCCGGCCACGCCGGAATTCAGCACCGCGTTTATGCCCACCCAGTAGGAATCTTTTTCGCCCTGCGAGAGTATCGCTTCCAGGCGCGACCGGGCGCCGGTCTTCTCGGCGTTGATGTCGAAAAGCCTTTTGTCTATCTCCGCCAGCTTCGCGGCGAAGCCGGCTTTGGCGGCCTGGATGCCGGCGAGGGCGGACTTGCCGGCCTCTATGTCTTTGCCGCAGCGCTCCAGCCTGGCCTTGATGTCGAACAGCCGGTTCTGCAGTTCGGTCTGCTTCAGCTCCAGCCCTTCGGTCTCTTTTTTGAGGACCAGTATGGCGTCCCTGTGATGGCCGATACTGGAGCCGGTCCCGGCAATTTCGTTGGAGAGGTTGACCTCGGCCTGGTAGGCGGCGGTGATCTCCTTGTTCAGGTTTTCGGCGGACGCGTCCACGGCGTCGGTTTCCTCTTCTATCTTCCGGAGGTCCGACAGGCCTTTTTCATAATCGTCGGAAAGGTTTTTAAGGCTCGCTTCGTCGTTGGCCAGCGTGCTCCTGAGCTCGTTCAGGCGGGGGGCTGCCGTTGCGGCGGCCTCTTCGTTGCGCTTTTCGCCGGCTTCTATCTTTTTGACGCTGCTCACGACCTCTTCGGAAAGCAGGCCGTTATTGACGACCGTGCCTTCGAGCCGCACCTTCTCGAGCTTTATGGACGAGACCGTCTCGCCGAGGACGCGCAGCTCTTCCTGCTTCTGGGTATGGGTAAGGGTCAAAGCGGAGATCTCGGCGCCGAGGGAGGTGACGGAGGTGGCGGTTTCGGCCAGCTCTTTGTTCACCGGCTCCAGCGCGGCCGCCAGCGCCCCGGCCTGGGCGGAGAAGCCGGCCAGCTCCCTGGCCAGCAGGGCTATCTCGGCCTCGGTCAGTTCTTCCTGGTATTTCTGCCTGGTGCGCGCGCGCTTGGCTTCCAGGTCCAGCTTCTTTATCTGGTCGTCTATCAGCACCATCGAATCGGCCAGCCGGGCCAGGTCCGCGTCCACTTTCTCCAGGCGGCGCAGGGATTCTTCCCGCTTGGCCTTGTACTTGGACACGCCCGCCGCTTCCTCGAAAAGCTCGCGCCTTTCCTCGGGGGTGGCGGACAGCACGTATTCCACCTCGCCCTGGTCTATGATGGCGTAGCCGTCCGTGCCTATGCCGGTGTCCAGGAACATCTCGCGGATGTCCCTGAGGCGGCACTGCACCTTGTTTATGAAATATTCGGATTCCTCGGAGCGGTAGATCTTGCGGGTCACCATCACTTCGTCGAAGGCGAGGCTCAGCTTGCGGGAGGTGTTGTCGAAGGTCATGGACACTTCGGCCATGTTCAGCGACTGCCTGCGCGTGGTGCCGGCGAAGATCACGTCCATCATGGAAGGCATGCGCAGCGATTTCCAGGACATCTCGCCTATGCACCACTTCAGCGAATCCACGACATTGGACTTGCCGCAGCCGTTCGGGCCCACTATGCAGGTGATGCCCGGCCTGAGCGGCAGCTTGACCTTGTTGGCGAAAGATTTAAAGCCGTATATGTCTATGGCCTTCAGGTACATTAAGACCTCTGATCCGTTACCGCGGTATACAGGAACCCCGTCTTCCGGAAACGGGGACCGCTTCCGGGATGAATATT
>CAZJUL010000481.1:0-2153 GCA_964549095.1 uncultured Elusimicrobiaceae bacterium | reverse complement strand
CAAAGATTCGCGCGGCAACAGGGTCCTGAAGACCACGGTGCCGGTCTCGGCGCTCTATTCCTCCTTCGACTACGCCTATAAGATAGCCGAGGGCGCGCCCACCGGCGTGTGGACGCTGGAAGCGGGCGAACCGACCGCGGACGACAAGTCCACCGCCCGGGCCGTAGAAGAGGATGAGGATGTTTACGACGGCAAGGAACGCCCGTTCAGGATAAGCGAGACCTTCCGCGTGGAAGAGTTCAAGCCCGCGGTGTTCGAGGTGAAGGCACAGGCGCTTAAGGAGAATTTCCTGGCCGGCGAGACTTTCAGGGCCGCCGTGGAGGGCTGGTACCTGTTCGGCGCGCCTATGGCCGGCAGCAAGGCGGACTGGAACCTGCGGCTGGCGTCCGGGCGCTATACCCCGCCCGGCTGCGAAGAATATTCGTTCAACCCCGACGAGACCGACAGGGGCTTCGAAGGCCGGCTGGCCGGCTCCGGCTCGGCCGAGCTGGACCTGAAAGGTAAGGCAGCGGTGGAAGCCGTCCTGCCCACAAACCTGCCCGGCTCGGGCTCCGTCAGCATAGCGCTTGAGGCCGGCGTCACCGACCCGGAGCGCCAGCGGCTGTTCGGCCGGGCACGCGCCTGGATGCACCGCGCCAACCTTTATTTCGGCCTTAAGCCGTCCGCCGGTTTCCTGGAGGCGGGCAAGCCCTGGTCGGCCGATATCATAGCGGTCCGGCCCGAAGGCGGACACGCTTCCGGCATCGCCGGCGAGGCCAAGCTCATCAAGCGGCAGTGGCTCAGTTCGCGCCGCGCCGGGCTGGGCGGCCGGCTGGAATGGGTGAGCGAAGTAAAGGACACGGTCGTTTCCAGTTCTGTCTTCATTTTCGCCGGTTCGACGGTGACCTGGACGCACACGCCCGCTGAAGGCGGCTACTATATCTTCAGCGTTTCGGGCGCGGACGAGGAAGGGCGCAAGACCGCCTCTTCCTTCAGCTTCTATGTGGTCGGGGCCGGCGACGCCTGGTGGGCGCGCGAGGATTCCGACATCATAGAGCTGGTGGCCGAGAAAAAAGAGTACAAGCCCGGCGAAACGGCGCGCATACTGGTGAAAGCGCCTTACGGCGAAGCGCTGGCGCTGGTCACCGTGGAGCGCGAAGGCGTGATGGACCGCTGGACCGTGCCGCTCAAGGGCGGCGCTGATTTCATACAGGTGCCCATCAAGGACAAATACCTGCCCAACGCCTATGTGGGCGTTATCCTGCTGAAGGGCCGCGCGGCCGAGCAGAAATTCTCCGACGACGGCGAGAACGACCTTTCGAAGCCGCAGGCCAAGTTCGGCTATGTCAGCCTGGGCGTGAACCCGGGCGGCAGGCGGCTCAAGGTGACGGTCGCCAGCGATAAGCCCAAGTACAGGCCCGGCGATACGGTGGAACTTGATGTCCTTACCATAGACGCCGCCGGCCGGCCCACTGAGGCCGAAGTGACGGTGTTCGCCGTGGATGAAGGCGTGCTGGCGCTTACCGCCTACGCTACGCCGGACCTGTTCGGCTCTTTCTACGGCGCGCGGCCGCTGAACGTGATGACCGTGGATTCGCGGCTGCACGTCATAGGGCAGCGCAGCTACGGCGAGAAGGGCGAGGCGCGCGGCGGCGGCGGCGGCATGGGCTTGGCCGGCGTGGACCTGCGCTCTAATTTCGTGCCCACGGCCTACTGGAACCCGTCGGTGAAGACGGACGCCCGCGGCCGGGCTCACGTTTCTTTCAAGCTGCCGGACAACCTGACGCGCTTCCGCCTGATGGCGGTAGCTTCCACCGGCGCCCTGTTTGGCGCGGGGGAATCCTCGCTCACCGTTTCCAAGCCGCTGATGCTCAGGCCCAGCCTGCCGCGGCTGGCGCGGCCCGGGGATACTTTCGACTGCGGCGTGGTGCTGCACAATTATTCCGACGCGGGCAGTTCGGTGGCGGTTTCGGTGGAGGCCATCGGCGAAGCTGTGTCGGTAGCGGGCCAGAACCTGCGCTGGCTGGCGGTGGCCAGCGGCAAAGCGGAAGAGATCTTCTGGCAGTGCAAGGCCGAAAAGACCGGGACCACCTCCTTCAGGTTCCGCGCCAAGGCTTTCCCGGAAAGCGACGGGCTGGAATGGGTGCTGCCGGTGCGTGAGACTGAGCCGCGGG
>CAZJUL010000480.1:0-2156 GCA_964549095.1 uncultured Elusimicrobiaceae bacterium | reverse complement strand
CGGAATTCAGGGTGGCGTAGCCGGTTATGGTGCCGCCTATGTAAATATTGGAAACTGGGAAGCTGATGGTCGCGGTCACGGACGAGTTCCCGGAATTGATGGCCCTGGGCGTGACGGTGGAGATCGGCACGTCGCCCGCGGTGTGGGCTTCCAGGTTCGAGATGAGCGCGTCGAGGGAGGTTACCGTTTCCGGCGCGAAAGAGACGTGCCCTATCGGGTTCCTGGGCCAGATGATGTCGGCGAATTCGCCCGGCTTGCCGTTGTCTATGACCCTGCCCACCGGCGAGCCGTCCACCGGCGCCGTGCTCACCTGCATCCAGATCTTCATGTTGTCGGCGGTTATCGCGGGATCGCCCCTGTCCGGCTCGTTTTCCGCGAAGGGGTCGCCGGTCTTTGACGGCTGCGAGATAAAGAAGTCGCCGTCGACTATGCGCCCGTCCACGGTCCGCGCGAGGGCCGTGACCAGCTTGAATTTCAGCTCGCTGGCCGCGTCTATGTAAGTGGAGTTGCTGTGGGCGGGGCCGGGCACGGTAGTCTGCAGCCGGGTGTCCTGTTCAAAAGAGGGCGTGATGGTCACGAATTTGGGCGGTATGTTGCCGTAGCCGCCGTGCAGGTGGTTGGTGCCGTCCGGCATCAGGACCGCGGCCTGGTAGGCGGCGCGGTAGGGCATGGTCAGGGTGTCCTTGCCCGCTATCTGCACGCGGCCGCCGTTAGGGTCGAAAAGTTCGGCGCTGCCGAGGTAGCCGTGGGAGCCCGCCATCTGCGCGGCGCCCGCTTCGGAGGCGTGCCAGCTCTCCTCCGGGGCTTCGAAGATCGTCGCGGAAGAGGCGGCGCCGGCGTAGCCGCCGGCGATCATGATGGTGCCGTTGTTGAGCACCGTGGCGGAGTGGTAGGCCCGGCCCTGGTTAAGCGAGGTGACCGGGGTCCAGGTCAGGGTGCCGTCGTACATCTCGTTGGTGGGCAGGTAAACCCAGGTGGAATTCGCCACGTCCCAGGCCTTCCCGCCGGAAACGAAAACGGTGCCCTTGTTCGTGTGGCCGAGCCTCGGGCTGCCCATCGTGGCCGCCTGCGCGAAAGTGCCGGCGGCGGGCGTGAAGGTTTCGCAGGTGCTGGAGATGGAGATGGCGGTGTTGGCGTACTGGCCGCCGCAGATGAGCACGGTCCCGTTGTTGGCGCCGCGGTTTATCACCGTAGCGGTATGGCCGCCCCTGGGCACGCACATCCTGGAGGTGCAGTTCACCCCGCCGTTCATCAGGGTCCACGCCCCGGTGACCGGGTTGTAGAGCTCCGCGCTCTGCAGCGGAGTGCCGGCGGCGCTGAAGCCCCCCGCCACCAGCACGCGGCCGTCGCTGAGCACGGTGGCGGTATGGGAGGAGCGGGCCGCGTTCATTGTGGGGCCGGTGCCCCAGGCCGAGGCCGAGGTGAAGAAAATTTCGGTGGTGCTTTCGTTGGCGTTCGAGACCGGGTTGGACACCCCGCCGATGACCATTATGTTGCCGTTCGGCAGCAGCACGGTCGCCGCGCTGGACCTTCCGGTGGCGAGCGCGGCCGAAGCCCTGCCGCAGGGAAAAGCCAGCAGGATGATAAATAAACCCGCAATTTTTTTAAGACTCATAATCCGGCTATATTGTAGGCAACTTGTGTTACAGGATTGTTAAATATTCTTTAACTCTTACCTTAAAAATCCGCCGTTCCCGCTATTCCACGCCCACCATAGACTCGCCCAGGGGCGCCTTGGGCTTGCCCGGGTCGAGGGTCTTTTTCCCGTCCACTACGAAGTGGTACAGGTAATTGCCGGGCAGTATGTAAACCTCGGTTTTCCAGACGCCGGATTTCCTGGTCATCCTGAGCTCTTTCCATTTCGTGAAGCTGCCCGCCAGGTGGACGGACTTGGCGGAGGCGTTCCTGAATTCGAAGATCGTCTTCACGGCCTTCTCCTTCTGGGGCTCTTCCGTTTTAGCCGGCGCGGGTTTTCCCTTTTTATCATCCCGCACGACCGTCACGGCCGCTTCCGTTTTCTGGGCGGCTTTCTGCGGCGCCGCCTCGGTCTCCTCCGGCTCTTCCTTGAAGCTCTCCGGCAGCGGGACGGGCCTGGGGCGGATCTCCACGGTGTCGTTCAGGAAATGGACCGCCAGCCTGTTGTAGATGGAATAGCC
>CAZJUL010000479.1:0-2158 GCA_964549095.1 uncultured Elusimicrobiaceae bacterium | reverse complement strand
ATGAACAGCGAGATGATGGCGAACGGTATGGTCAGCGGCAGCACTATCATGATGGAGACCGGGTAGACGAAGCTCTCGAACTGGCTGGCCAGCACGATGTAGATGAAGATGAAGGCCAGCACGAAGGCGATGAAGAATTCCTTCAGCATGTTGCCCAGCTCTTTGGCCCGGCCGTAAACCCCGGCCTTGTATTCGGGAGGGGCTTTCAGCTCATCGAAGGCCTCCTTCGCCTTCTGTATCAGGAGGTTGGACGGTATGCCGTCCACGTTGGCGGTAACCTGCACGTTGCGCTGGCGGTTGTAGCGCGCTATCTGCGTGGGGCCGACGCCCTCCACCACACGCGCCACGCTGTCCAGGCGCGTCACGCGGCCAGCGCCGGCCGGCACCATCAGGGCCTCTATGGCTTCTTTGCGGTCGCGGAAAGCCTCTTCGGCGCGCAGGCGCACCTGGTAGAGCTCGTCGCCGTCCTTGAACTTGGTGATGTCCTCCTCGCCGCCCACCAGCGTCCTGAGCGAGGTGGCTATATCCTCCACTTTCACGCCCAGGTCGTGGGCGCGCCGGCGGTCTATCTCCACGCGGTACTCCGGCTTGGCGTAGGAGAAGCTGGTGTCCACGTCCACGGCGCCCTTCACCTTGCGCAGCTTTTCGGCCACGGCGTTGGAATATTCTTCAAGCCTGCCCAGGTCCGGGCCCGAGATATTGTACATCAGCTCGGCGTCGCCGCCGCCGAAGCCGCCCGCCGGCATCACGGCCGCGCGCAGGCCCTTGTATTTCGACATCATCTCGCGGGAGGCCAGCACCAGCTTCCCGAGCGGGAGGTCGCGGTCCTTCAGGTCCTCGAGCTCCACCAGCACGTAGCCCTCGTTGGTGGTGGCCCCGCCGAAGTGGCCGCCGGTGCCGGTGCCGATGGAGGAGAGGATGCTCTTCACATAGGGAAGCTGGCGCGTCTCGGTTTCCACCTGCGCGAAGATCTGCTTCATCATCTCCAGGCTGGTGCCTTCGGGCGCGGTGATGTTCACCTGGTACAGGCCCGTGTCGTCGGCCGGCATGAAGTCCTTGCCCAGGAAATAGAACATCGGTATCATCGAGAACATTATCAGCACCGCGTAGACGACCATCTGTTTGCGGCGGGCCAGGGCCCATTCGAGCATCGTTATGTAGCGGGAGGCCAGCCATTCGTTTATGCGGTCCGTGAACTTCTCGAACCCGGTCTTCGCGCCCGGCTTGATCTTAAGGAACAGCGAGCACAGCATCGGCGTCAGCGTCAGCGCCACGAAGACGCTCAGGGCCACCGCGAAAGCTATGGTGAGGCCGTAGCTCTTAAGGAAGCGGCCTATGATGCCGCCCATATAGGCCAGCGGCACGAAGATCACCAGCAGCGCCGCCGACATGGCCACCACGGCGAAGCCTATCTCGCGCGAGCCGTCCAGCGCGGCCTTGAGCGGGCTCATCTTGTGCTCTTCCATGTGGCGGTAGATGTTCTCCAGCATCACTATGGCGTCGTCCACGACTATGCCCACGGCTATGGTCAGGCCCAGCAGGGTCATCGTGTTTATGGTGAAGCCGGACGCCTGCATGAAGACCAGCGTGCCGATGAGCGAGGTGGGGATGGCCAGGGACGAGATGACGGTGGAGCGGAAGTCGCCCAGGAACAGCAGCACCATCAGCGCGGCGAAGACCGCGCCCAGTATCAGGTGCTCGGTCACGGTGTTCACCGAGCTCTTGATGAACACCGACTGGTCGCCGATGATGGTGGTCTCCACGCCGGGCGGTATCGCGCTTTTCAGCTCTTCTATCCGCTCCTTGATATTCTTCACCACGGCTACCGTGTTGGTGCCCGACTGCTTCTTGACCACCAGCGTGACCGAGGGCTTGCCGTTGTAGAAGGAGGCCGTGGCCATGCGGGCCCCCGTGTCCTCCACCCGGCCGATGTCGGACACGCGCACCGGCGCGCCGTTGATGCTGGTTATGACTATGTCGTTGAAATCCTTCACTTCCCGGATGCGGCCCAGGGTGCGCAGCACGAACTCCTTCTCCTTCTGCTCCACCTTGCCGCCGGGTATCTCTATGTTCTGCTGGGTGATGGCGTCCTTTACCTGCCGGATGGACAGGTTCATCGCGGAGAGCTTGAGAGGGTTCACCACCAGGTGTATCTCGC
>CAZJUL010000478.1:0-2162 GCA_964549095.1 uncultured Elusimicrobiaceae bacterium | reverse complement strand
GAAAAAGCGAAGACGCCTGCCACGTTTATGGCCGCTATCGCCGCGAGCAGGCGCGCGGCGATGTGCGCCACCTTCGCAAGACCGCCGGAGGCGTCGCCGCCCAGCAGCTTTACCGCTGATAGGCCGGCGATGGAACAGAGGGCCAGGAAAGCGGTGAGGCCCAGCCTTTTGCGGGAGGGCGGGTCGGCCCTGTAAAGCAGGGCCAGGGCGATGAAAATTAGCGAATAAAAACCTATCGTCCCGGAACCGAACATTGAGGAAGCGTGTGGCATGCTATTATTGTAGAAAATATAAGCGCGCCGTTAAACCCGCAAGAGCGCGGCGGGGCCCTTCGGGCGGCTTCCGCTTTTACGGCGGGCACGCAAGTATTGTAAAATAATGACATAGTCAGCCAATGCTTCTACAAGGAACCACACCACAATGAAAATACTGTCCCTCAACTGCGGCAGTTCGTCCGTTAAATATTCGCTTTTCGACTGGGAAAAAAAGCTCCCGCTCGCCTCCGGCGTGGTAGAGCGCGTCACCTTCCCGGGCTCTTTCGTCAGCCACGAGGTTCCCGGCCGGGAGAAACTGGACGTGAAGCAGGACTGCCCCACCCATAAGGAAGCCATAAAGCTGGTGGTGGATACCCTCACACATAAGGACCACGGGGTCATAAACGACCTGAGCGGCATCGCGGCGGTGGGCCACCGCGTGGTGCACGGCGGGGAAAAATTCGTCAAATCCGTGCTGATAGACGCGGCCAGCATGTCCGCTTTCAAAGCCCTGGCCGGGCTGGCGCCGCTCCATAACCCCCCCAACATCCTCGGCATAGAGGCCGCCCAGGAGCTGATGCCCCAGGTCCCCCATATGGCCATCATGGACACCGCCTGGCACCAGACCATGCCCGCCTCTTCCTATCTATACGCGCTTCCCTACAAGTGGTATACCGACCACGGCATCAGGCGCTACGGCTTCCACGGCACCTCTTTCCTCTACGTCGCCAAGCGCGCCGGCGTGATACTCAACAAGGACCCCTTCAAGACCAACGTCGTCATCTGCCATATCGGGAACGGCGCCTCCATCAACGCCGTAAAGAACGGCCTGTCCTTCGACACCAGCATGGGCTTCACCCCGCTGGAGGGCCTTGTGATGGGCACCCGCGCCGGCGACCACGACCCGGCCATCGGGCTTTATGTGATGGAGAAAGAAGGCCTCAAGGCCAGGGAAATGGATTCCATACTGAACAAGAAATCCGGCATCCTCGGCATAACCGAGAAGTTCACCGACCGCAGGGACGTGGAAACGGCCGCGGAGGCCGGCGACGAAAGGGCGAAGCTGACCATCGAGATAGAGTCCTACCGGCTTAAGAAATATATCGGCGCTTACGCGGCCGCCGTCGGCGGCATAGACGCCGTTATCTTCACGGCCGGCGTAGGGGAGAAGGGCGCCATCACGCGCAGCCGCGCCCTGGACGGCCTGGACTTCCTGGGCATTAAATACGACGCCGCCAGGAACGCGCTGTCCAAGACCCGGAACGCCGAAACCGACATCTCCGCCAAGGATTCAAAGGTCAAGGTGTTCGTGGTGCCCACGGACGAAGAACGGGTGTTCGTCGAGGACGTGGCCGGCCTGCTGAACGGCACCTACGACATACACAGCCGCTTCAAGTACACCTTCCAGGATGACGGCTACCGGAACACGCTCCGCGACAAAACTTTCGAAGCGGAATGCGCCAGGAAGCCCGGCCTGGCCGCGATAGCCGCCCACCCGGCGCAGAAGGTGAAGGCGTGACCAGGGGTAATAAATATCGATACATCGGGTAGCGCCATTTTCCTGTGAAAGACATCAAGAACCGGATATTCATAACGCTGGTGACGCTGGTGATCCTCTTTTCCGTCGGCGTCATCGGCTACATGCTCATCGAGGGCTGGAACATCCTCGACGGGCTGTATATGACGGTCATCACGCTGGCCACCATCGGCTACGGGGAGACGCACCCCCTTTCCGACGCGGGAAGGGTGTTCACCATCTTCCTGATACTCGGCGGCATCGGCACGATGACCTTTATTTTCTCCAGCATTACCGCGCTTCTGATAGAAGGCGAACTCAAGGACGTTTTCAGGAGAGTGAAGATGGAACACAAGATGGAAAACATGAAAGACCATTACATCATCTGCGGC
>CAZJUL010000477.1:0-2168 GCA_964549095.1 uncultured Elusimicrobiaceae bacterium | reverse complement strand
GGGTGATCATAAGGGCCGTGCGGCCGGCCGCCAGCCGGCGGAAACGCAGCAGCCAGTCAGCTTCCGCCCAGGGATCCAGCGCGCCGGTCGGCTCGTCCAGGATGATGAGTTCGGCGTCCCTGATAAAAGCCCGCGCCAGCGCCAGCCGCTGCCATTCCCCGCCGCTCAGCTCGGCGCCGCCGAACCATTTCCCCAGTGCGGCTTCATAAGCGCCGGGCAGGCGGGCTATGGGCGCGTCCGCCCCGGCGGCCCGGGCGGCGGCCTCTACCCGCTCCGTTTTCGGGCGGCCGTCGATGTCGCCGAAAGCGATGTTGTTGAAGACCGTGTCGTGATAGCGCACCGGGTCCTGGAAGAGCACGGCGATACGCCGCCTCAGCGCCTGGAGGGAGAGGGAGCGGAGATCCGTCCCGTCCAGGAGCAGGCTCCCTTTTTCGGGATCGTAAAAACGGCAGAGCAGCTTGAGCAGGGTGGTCTTGCCGGCGCCGTTCTCCCCCACCAGCGCGGTGATCCGCCCGGCCGGAATGCTCAGGCTGAAGTTCTCCAGCGCAGGCCTCGACATCCCGGGATAGCGGAAGGTGACGTCCCTGAACTCTATTTCTTTTTTCAGGCCGGGATGCGGCAGCTGCGCGGCCGGCGAACTTATCACTGGCTCCAGGGCGAGGAATTCGAACAGGTTTTCCAGGAACATCATGTTGCGGTAGATCTCGCCGGCATTGCTCAAGAGAGAGCGCAGCATCCGCTGCCCCTGGAAGAAGGCCTGGTAAAAAAGGGCCAGGTCGCCCAGCAGGGCCGCGCCTTTCAGGACCTGGAGCCCCATCCAGGTCAAAGCCCCGGCCATGCTGCCCAGCCCGATGAGGGCCGCCCCGGCCTGGGAGACGGCTTCGCCGCCGGCGAGCTTCACCCGCTCGGAAGTCAGCCGACCGCGCAAGCCCTGGAAAAGCGCCCTGAAATGAGGTCCCAAGCCGAACAGCCGCAGCTCGGCCGCCGCCTCCCGCTGGGTAAGCAGGAGGTCGTAGTAACCGGTCTGCCGGATCGCGGCGGTATTTTTTATCCGCCAGCGGTGATAGCGGACAGCGTGGCGGAGCACGACGAGGAGGGCGGGCAGGGTGCTGAACACCAGCAACAGCGGCATCCACACCCCGAAGGTAAGCAGTACGCCGCCCATCGCGACCAGGGTAATGAAGCTCTGCAGCAGGGCGCCGGCGCTTTCCAGCAGGGCGACGGGCCGGCCGAGGGCGTCGATCCGGGCGCGGTGCAGCTGGTCATAATAGCCGGGATCGTCGTAAAAAGAAAGGTCCAGGCGCATGGCCTGCAGGTGTATGAGTTCGTGCACGCGGTCCTGCACGCGTTCCGCCTGCGCGGTGCTGACCCACCTGCCGACGCTCTGCAGCGCTTCCATGCCGATGAGCACCAGCAGCATAGCCGCGGCCGCGGGCAGCAGCGGCCCCAGTGCCTCCCACCCTCCGCCGGCGCCGGCCATTGCCGCTATCCCGTTCACGAGCGTACGGGTCAGGTATACCGCCGCGACCGGCAGCAGCCCCTGTACCAGGAGCAGGACCGCCCAGGCTAGCGTCAGGCCCCCGGAAGCCTGCCGTACCAGTTTAAAAGCCTGCGGCAGGTAGGGGATCTGTTTCCGCAGGCGCCCCGCCTCGCCGGCAAGCTGTTTTTTTATCTCCCGGATATTCAATTCCTCTCCCTGTTCTGCCCGGAACCTGTGAAGCGCCGCCGGATGTTATTATAACCTTTGGCCGGCGTCCCGGGCAAAAACCGGATAAAACAAAGAAGAGGGCGGGAGCCCTCTTCTTCAAGCCGTCAGTTTCCGGCGGCGGCTACTGGCCGAAATCGAAACCCTTGAACAGGTCTTCCTCCGCCTTTTCGCCTCCGGCCGGGGCCGCGCCGGTATCGGCGGGTTTAGGAGTCTGGGGCGCTGCCGCGCCCGGCAGGGCCTTCAGCTTGCCCTGCCCTTCGCCCACCGGCTGCACTATGACCTTCCTGACGCCTTCGGCGAAGGCCAGGAACCCGGTCTTCAGGCTGTAATAAAGGCGGAACGGCGAATCCTTCATCTGCGGCTCGTAAGCTTTGCCCAGGTTCATCTTGGCCTGGTCCCAGCCCGGGGTATAGAGCAGCTTGCCCTTGACGTCCACTTCCTTGTCCACCAGCGGCAGGGA
>CAZJUL010000476.1:0-2176 GCA_964549095.1 uncultured Elusimicrobiaceae bacterium | reverse complement strand
GTAAACCCGCTGTACGCCTACGGCAAAAGGCCGCTGCTGATGGTAGCCGGCGCCAACCGCGCCAAGCAGTACAAGGAATTCCAGCTGCTGAACGACATAGCCAAGATGGCGTGCGGCAAGTCCAACGTCACCGCCATGGTAGAGGCCAAAGGCTTCGGCGCGGAAATAGTCACCCGGCACAATATCAGGAAGATCTTCGACTGGTTCAAGAACCCCAGGCTGCCCGAGGTAGTGGAGCGCTCCAACGCCGCGGCAGAGGACGCCGGGTCCGTCGAGCTTATAGAAGCCCCGGCCCTCGGCGAGCCCAGGCAGCCGGAAGAGCTGCCCTCCGAAGAGCCGGCCCCGGCCAATGAAAATGAAAACAAATAAGAAATTCCTCGCTTACTCCAGGCTGCCCACCGAGCAGAACAACCCGCGCACCCGGGACCTGGACCGGATCCCGCTGAAGAAAGTTCTGGAAAAGCTGAACTACGAGGACGCGCTGGTGCACAAGGCGGTCAGGAAGGCCATACCGGGAATAGAGAAGGCGGCCAGGCTGGTTTCAAAAGTTTACCTGTCGGGCGGCAGCGTGTTTTTCATCGGGGCGGGAACCAGCGGCCGCCTGGGCGTGCTGGAAGCCGCCGAGCTTCCCCCCACCTACGGGGTTCCGCCCGCCCGGTTCCGGGCGCTGATGGCCGGCGGGCCGATGGCGGTCTTCCATTCCAAGGAAGGCGCCGAAGACGTTTTCAGCGACGGCCGGCGGGAGATAGCGGCGCTGGCGAAGAAAGGCGACGCGGTGATAGGCATAGCCGCCAGCGGCGTGACCCCCTACGTGAAGGGCGGCCTGCGCGCCGGCAGATCCGTTCGCGCCGGCACCGTGCTCATCACCTGCAACCCCGGGGAAAGAACGCCGGAAGCGGACATCACGGTAGCCGTGGACGTCGGCCCCGAGCCCATCTCCGGCTCCACCCGGATGAAATCCGGCACGGCCACGAAGCTCGCGCTTAACATGCTGTCCACGGCGGCGATGGTGATCAGCGGCAAGGTTTACAGGAACTGGATGGTGGACGTGAAAACCACTTCGCACAAGCTGGTCTTGCGGGCCGAGCGCATCACGGCGACCGTCGGCAGGGTGACGCCGGAGGAAGCCCGCAGGCTGCTGGACCTGACCCGAAACGACGTGAAGACCGCCATAGTGATGGCCCGCCTGAAAATAGGCACGCGGCAGGCCCGCGCCCTGATAAAGAAGCACGGCGGTTTCCTGAAGCCCGTCCTGGGCTGAAAAAGATAATTATTCTACTGGCCGTCCGTAGGCATGCCCTTCATGATAGTGGACATGTCGGGCATGACGGCGCCCTGGGGCATCTTTGCGCCGGGAGGCAGGCCCTGGGGGGCGCCTTTGGCTCCCGCTTTCTTCTTGTCGCCGAAGCTGTTAAAGCTGTCCATGGTCTTCAGCCTGGGAATGACCGTGGGCGCAGCCTGCGTTTTCTGCGTGGTCTTCCTGGCCCTCGGCTTCACCGGCACGCTCTTCGCCGCCTCCGCGGCGGCCGCCGCTTTAGCGGCGCGCTCCGCGGCTTCGTCCTTGAAATAGCCGGCGTTGGTCTCACCCAGCAGGTCCAGCGAGCCCCCGCTGGACGTGGATTCGGTGCGGGCGGCCGGATTATAGCCCGGGGGCGTATCGTCCTGCTTGAAGAGCTGCTGCGCGGCAGGCGCGGCGCTCTGGCTTTCTGAATTGCCCTTCATGAAATACACTATGATGCCGACCAGCCCTATGGTGAGCAGGACTATTATGGTCGCCACCTTGCCGGTGGAGCCGCCGCCGCCGGGCATCCTGTCGTTGTTGAAGCTGTTCATAAAATTCCCTCTGTGGTGACTGACTTGCGGGGTCCCGGCCTACTTCGCTTCGGGGTCCAGGTCCGTGATGCGGCAGCCGAGCTGCTCCGCGCCTTCGTTGAAAAGTTCCAGGCGGATCCTGCCGGTATTGCGCAGGTGCATGAGGTAGGCGGCGGCTGTGGCCGGGTCGAGGTTGGCGAACTCGGGATAGGCGCGGCTGATGGCCGGGTAGCACTGCACGAGGTTCTTCCTCAGCAGCCCGTCCGCCACCGTGTCAAGCGTTTTACCGTCGGTCAATGAAGACATATGTTCAATGCGCCCGCGCGCCCTCTTGCCTCTCCCTGTATTTAATTGTAATCCATAG
>CAZJUL010000475.1:0-2193 GCA_964549095.1 uncultured Elusimicrobiaceae bacterium | reverse complement strand
CAGCGCGGAAAAACAACAAGGAGAACAATATGCCGAAACAGGAAGAACTGAAGTATACCAAGACCCACGAATGGCTGCACGTCGAAGGTTCGGAAGGAACGGTGGGCCTCTCCGAGCATGCCCAGCACGAGATGGGCGATATCGTTTTCGTTGAACTGCCCAAAGCGGCCCAGGCCGTGGAAAAGGAGAAGCCCTGCGCGGTAGTGGAATCCGTGAAGTCGGCTTTCGACATCTACGCCCCGGTGTCCGGCCAGATCTCCGCCCTGAACGACGAGACGGCGAAAGAGCCGGCCCTGATAAACCAGTCCCCGCTGGAGAAGGCCTGGCTGTTCAAGATAAAGCTTTCCAACCCGGACCAGGTGAAAGACCTGATGGACTGGGCCGCCTACCAGGAATTCGTAAAGCAGAACGCGCATTGACCGCAAGGCTGAAGACCGAGGGATGAAGGCCCCCAAAGCCTCATCCCTCCGTCCGCCCCGGGCGGACGGATCACCCCACAGGAGTTCCCCATGTTCATACCGAATACGCTGAAAGACCGTGAGGAGATGCTTAAAGCCATAGGCGCCTCCTCCGTAAAGGACCTGCTGAAGCAGGTGCCCGGAAAATATCTTTATCCCTCGTTCGACCTGCCCGAAACCTCGCTGGACGAGCAGCAGACCGCCAGGCGCATGCGCGCGCTGGCAGCGGCCAATCCGCCCCTGCTGAGTTTCCTCGGCGCCGGCGCCTACGAGCGCTACATCCCGGCGGCGGTGAAGGCCCTTATCTCGCGCGGCGAATACGTTACCGCCTACACCCCCTACCAGGCCGAAGCCAGCCAGGGCATACTGCAGACCATCTACGAATACCAGAGCTCGGTAAGCGCGCTGTACGGGATGGACTGCGCCAACGCCTCGATGTACGACGGCGCGAGCGCCTTCGGCGAAGCCGTCCGCGCGGCCGTCCGCGTGACCGGCAGGAAGAAGGTGCTGGTGCAGGAAACCATCAACCCGCAGTACCTTGCTGTGCTGAAGACCTACTTCGCCAATTCGGCAGAATATAATTTCGTGACCGCGCCCCACAAGGACGGCCTGCTGGACCTGGAAAAACTTGCCGCCCTCCTGGGGAACGACACCGCCTGCGTGGCCTTCCAGACCCCCAACTTCTTCGGCCTGCCCGAGGACGGTTCCCGGCTCTCGGAGCTGGCGCACAAGGCCGGCGCGCTGCTGGTAGCCGCCGCCGACCCCGCCAGCCTGGGCCTGTTCGCCCCCCCCGGAGAATACGGCGCCGATTTCGCCGTCGGGGAAGGGCAGAGCCTCGGCCTCCCGCTGAGCTACGGCGGGCCCTACCTGGGCATCTTCACCTGCAAAAAGGAATACGTGCGGCAGATGCCCGGCAGGATAGCCGGCATGACCAAGGACAAGGACGGCAGGCGCGGCTTCGTGCTGACCCTGCAGGCGCGCGAGCAGCACATCCGGCGCGACAAGGCGGCCTCCAACATCTGCTCCAACGAGGCGCTGTGCGCGCTGAGCGCCACCATCTACCTGGCCCTGCTGGGGCCGGAAGGGCTGAAGGAACTGGGCCTGGCCAACGCGCGGGCCGCGGCCTTCACGGCGGAGCGCCTGTCCGCGGTCGGCGGCGCCTCGCTCAGGTTCAAGTCCCCCTTCTTCAACGAGTTCGTGCTGCAGGTCAGGGGCGACGCCGCCCGGCTCAGGGAAAAGATCCTGTCCAAAGAGCGCATAGACATCGGCCTGCCGCTGAAGAATTACCACCCGGTGCTGGGCCCCGGCGCCCTGCTCGTCTGCGCCACCGAGACCAAGACCGAAGAAGACGTGCTCAAGCTCGAGAAAGCGCTTAAGGACAACATATGACCGATAATCCCGTGAAACCGGACAACCGCCTGAGCATAGAGAAATCCGTCCCCAACCGCCGCGCCCTCGGCTTCAGGGACCACCTGAAGGCGAAAGAGACCGTGCCGGCGGGCCTGGAGCGCAGGAACGCGCCGAAGCTCCCCGAGCTGTCTGAGTTCGACGTGGTGCGCCACTACACGCTGCTGTCCCGGCTGGCCTTCTCGGTGGACACCAACTTCTACCCGCTGGGCTCCTGCACCATGAAGTACAACCCGAAGATAAACGAGGAGGTCGCCGCGCTGGAAGGCCTGGCGCACCTGCACCCGCTGGCCCACGACACCGTGGCGCAGGGCACGCTGGAGATGCT
>CAZJUL010000474.1:0-2201 GCA_964549095.1 uncultured Elusimicrobiaceae bacterium | reverse complement strand
AAATTCCGGCCCCGGCTGGTTCGTGCTGCTGTTCAGGCGCAGCGTCTGGCTGCAGGCGGCGGCCGCAGCCGCGTGCCTGGTGCTGGTGATGCTGCCGGTAATGCGCCAGGATCCTAAGCCCGTAGAAACGGGGGCGGAGTCGCCCCTTCCGTCGGTAGCCCCGTCCGCGCGGGCGGGACTGGCCCTGGCGCTGCGCGTCAGCTCCGCCGCGGCCCCGGGCGCGCAGAAACAGGCGCCGGCGCTCGTGGCCGCCGCTCAAGCGCCCGCCTCCGCCCCATCCCCTGCCAGGCTGCCGGCGGCGGAACGCGGCGTATTCCGCTCCATCCCGATGGCCTCCCTGGCCGGGGGGAGCGCGCGCGAATTCCCGATAGAAAGCCGGAACGCTGGCGCTCTTTTCGGCCGGGTGAAAGGCAGGAAAATATCCCTGCCCAAAGGTTCGGGCGTAGTCTGGGAGACCGAGCACGCTGTGTTCACGCTTGAAAGGCGGGAGATCTCGCCGGAAGAGCTGTTTCGGCGCAAGGCGCTATAAGTAAGGGTCTACGGTTAACCCCGGTAGTTATATAAGGAGGGCTTATGAAAACTGCAAGGATAGGTTTCGCGGCGGCGCTGTGCCTGGCTTTGAGCCTGGCGGCGTACGCGGCCGAGAGCAAGGTTAAATCCCGGGCAGCCGGTTCGGCGGAGGTTGGCGCTTCCGGGCCGGCCGCTGAGCAGCCGCCGGCGGGCGAATTCCTGGATGAAAAAGTGGAGTACGCTGGCGATTTCCAGGCTTCCACGGAGACCGCGGGGGCGCCGTATACCGGCCTTGTACCCGGCTACCGGGGCACGGCCATCACGGTTTCCGGCGACCAGCTCCTGTTCGTTAAAAAGGGCGACCGCGTGGACGTGCTGGTGACCTTCGACGCGGCGACCAAGGAAGCGAAGGAAAAGGTGACCGCCACCATCCTGCAGAACGTGATAGTCATAAACGCGCTGAAGCCGGCCCGCATGGAGGACAAGGGCGTGGTAGAGCTCCTCCTGAACCCCAACGAGGCGCAGTACCTGGCCCTTAGCGACGCCCAGGGGCAGGTCAGCATAGCGATCCGCGCCCCCGGGGACGTCGGCATGAAGGCGATGGAAATGGCCAGCTTCCGCAAGCTGATAAAATAGGAGACACTATGAAAGCCCTTAAAACGCTTCTGTTCACGCTGTCCTTCGCCGCGGCTTTGCCGGCCGCAAACGCCCGGTCCGAAGAGCTGGACCGGCTCAGCCTGTGTCCCGCCGCCGAGGAGATGCAGCTCTTCTATTATTACCTGAAACCGGAGCCGGGCGCTTCCGTCAAAGAGCACAAGTCGGCCTGCCCCGGCCGTGACGAAACGGTAAAGATGCCGGACTGGCTGGAAAGATCCCTGCCGGCCATGGCCGCCCGCAAGGTCTGGAAGGACCCGGAGGAAGGCGAGCTCAGCGAGGCGGACCTCTGGCAGGTGCCGGCGTCCATACTCTACGAGTTCCTTGAGACCACGCGCCGGACGCTGCCCGGGAAACTGGAAGAAAAAACCGTCTCCCCGCTGGCGCTGGAGAAAGAATACAGCGACCTGCGCCTGCGCTTCATGCTGAGCATAGAGCGCCTGTCCCGGTCCCGGCTGTACGATTCCTTCGACGGCCGCGGGAAGGGCCTGTTCAACGGGCTGGGCCGGATAATGGAAAAGATGGACCTCCTGACCGGCGCGCTGGCCGGGCAGGACAAGGCGGGGTTCTATAAGAACGCCGGCGAGGCGGTCTTTCTCAGCCGGGACCTTTTCACCCAGCTCTTCAACGAGCCGCGCAGCGAGCCGCTGCACAGGTACCGGCCGGAGGCGCGGATACTGCCGGGGTACAGGGGCGTCAGCCTGCCGGTGCCCGGCGACCAGACGCTTTTCCTGACCAGCGGGGAGCGCGTGGACATGCTGGTCACTTTCGAGGCCATAACCGGGAAAGGCGTGAAGGACGTGGTGACGGCCACGATACTGCAGAACGTGGTGGTACTGAAGGTCTCCCGCCCGGAGACCCCGGATGGCAAGGGCGTGGTCCAGCTGCTGTGCAACCCGAACGAAGCGCAGTACGCAATGCTGAGCCTGGCGCAGTGCAAGGGCATCAACCTGACGCGCCGCGCCGCCGGCGACGTGGAGCTGCACCCGATGGAGATAGCCAGCCTGGTCAAGCTGTTCAGATAGCGGTTTCAGCCG
>CAZJUL010000473.1:0-2208 GCA_964549095.1 uncultured Elusimicrobiaceae bacterium | reverse complement strand
GGCGTATTTCATATAAATGGTCAACGGGAACATCTGGGTTTTGTTGTGAAGTTCCTGGTTGTAGAAGGTGGAGCCGGACCACATGTGTATCCGCGTGGCGATCTCAGGCAGCATCCCGTATCCAGCG
Source organism: uncultured Elusimicrobiaceae bacterium (assembly GCA_964549095.1). Taxonomy (GTDB): domain Bacteria; phylum Elusimicrobiota; class Elusimicrobia; order Elusimicrobiales; family UBA9959; genus JAHJSU01. The sequence continues at coordinate 2,081 of CAZJUL010000473.1, read as the reverse complement.
GAAATGCCCAGGCGGAACGGGGCATTTCCTTCTATGAAGAAGCTCGCGTCCCCCCCGATCTTCTTTTCAGATATGCTGCCAACCAAGTCGTAACTGTAGGTTTGGGCGACGCTCTGGGCGTGGTGCAGGTTCCTGGAAATATCCTCATTGTCCACACCTCCCTGGTTCGCGGAAATGTCAACGCCCCAGCGCGCGTAAGACGCTCCCGGCGCCAGCAGGAAGGCCGCCATAGCGCAAACGATCAATTTGGTTTTCATTTTTCCCCCCTCCGATTTTTGTTTTTATCTGTCCAAACCCTAAAAGAATAATACATCTTTCATTTACGGGTTTCAATCCTTAAAATGCCCGGCGCGCGGCGGTTAAATCCGCGGCGATATTCAACGCTTTATTAAAGGATTATTTCTGCAGCGGGATGTGGAAGAAGAAGCGGGAGCCGACGCCGAGTTCGGATTCTATGCCCATCTCGCCGCCGTGGCGCTGGACTATCTCGCGGGCGATCTTCAGGCCCAGGCCGAAGCCGGCCTTGCGCATCCCCTGGGCTTCCTTCGTCTGGAAGAAGCGCTCCCACACGCGGGGCAGGTCTTCCTTCGAGATGCCGATGCCGGTGTCTACCACGCTGACTATCACCCTGTCGGGGGCGGTCTCCACCCTGATGGTGACGCTGCCGCCTTCCTTGGTGTACTGCAGGGCGTTGGTGCAGAGGTTCTGCACCACCTGGCCGATGCGCGCGTCGTCGCCTGCCAGCGGCGGCACCACTGGCGGCACTTCCACGGCGAAATTTATCTTGCGCTGCTGGGCCACTATCTCCACCCGCACGCGCACGTCCTGCACCACCGAAAGCAGGTTCAGCTTGCCTATCTCCACGCGCAGCTTGCCGGATTCTATGGCCGCCAGGTCCACCAGGTCGGAGATCAGCACGCTCAAAGTTTTGGCGGAGGTGTGGATGTTGGAGGCGTATTTCAGCTCGACCGCCTGGTCTTTTAACTTCTTGGTCAGGAACTCGGCGTAGCCCAGGATGGCCGTCAGCGGGCTTTTCACGTCGTGGGCCACGGTAGCGAAAAATTTCTTCTGGAAGCCGTTGATCAGCTCCAGCTGGGTCTTCTGCTCCTGCGTCTCCTGCAGCAGGCGCTCGTTCTCCAGCAGCAGGAAGCGCCGCTCCAGGGCTTTCTCCACGGAGAAGATCAGGCGCGAGGCTTCCACGGGCTTGAGCAGCGCGTCGTCGAGGCCCAGCTCCACCACCTGGCTGACGCCCTGCAGGGCCGCCTTCAGCGGGTACTGGTCCACCATGAAGATGATGCGCAGGTCCGGGTCCCGCTCGCGCAGCTTCTGGGCCAGGTCGGCCCCGGAATACTGCGCCGAGGTGGCCGAAGCCCCGATGACCGCCAGGTGGAACGCGCCCTTAGTGCAGAGCCGCAGGGTTTCTTCCCCGTCCATTGAGGTGGTGACCTCGTAGCCCGCGTTCAGCAGGGCCTGGCCCAGCGTGGTGAGCGTGGGCTTGAAATTGTCCAGCAGGAGCACGCGCTCCTTTACCTTGTCCTTTTCCCGGACGGCGCCGCCTTCGCTGAGGTCCGTCAGGATGCCGGCTATGCGCCCGGCCTGCTCCCGCGGCAGCGCAACGATGTGCCCGTCCTTGAGCGCCTGCAGCGCGTAGCGGACCGTGTCCACACCGGAAACGATATAGCTGACGGCCCCCGGGATGACGCTCCGCAGGCGGGCGTCCAGGGCTTCGGCTTCTTCCTGCGTCCCGGTGAACTGCGCCACCACCGCGCCGCCCTTGGCCGTCACGGTCGCGGGCGCGCCTTTTTCCTCGTCGCCGGTCAGCTTCGACCAGAAGCCCTTGGGCTTCGAGGGCTGGGAGGCGGAAATGCGGTCCAGGATCTGCTGTCGTACGAATTCTATGAGGCCGGTGGTGGATTCCAGGGACACCACCTGCACCCCGGCCTGCTGGAAGGCGCTCTGCACGGCAGCGGTGGTGAACATCATCTGGTCGGCCAGGATGACCACGGAGCGGTCCGTGACGCGCACCTGGTCCGCGAAGCCCATCGGCAGCGGCCAGCTCAGGCGGCGCAGGGACGAAAGGT
>CAZJUL010000472.1:0-2218 GCA_964549095.1 uncultured Elusimicrobiaceae bacterium | reverse complement strand
CGCGCGACACCGTGATAAACAGCAGCGTGAGTACCATAGTCAGGGCGTTAGCCGAAGGTTCGGCTATAGTGGTAGCGGTGCTTTACCTGTTCCTCCTTAGTTTCCGGGGATCTTTCGTAACCATAACGGCGCTGCCGCTGGCCCTGCTCCTTACTTTCCTGGCCATGCGCTATTTCGGCATGACGGCCAACCTCATGTCGCTGGGCGGTCTGGCCATCTCCATCGGCATGATCATAGACTCCACCATAATACAGGTGGAGAACGCGCTGCACCATCTGAGCCTTAACCAGGACCCCGCCCACCGGGAAAGGGCCGTGGCCGAGGCCATCATAGAAGTGCGCAGGCCCAGCATCTTCGGCGAGCTTATCATAGCCCTGACCTTCATCCCGATACTGGCGCTGGAGGGGATAGAGGGCAAGATGTTCGGGCCCCTGGCGCTGACGGTGATGCTGGCGCTGTTCTCTTCGCTGATATTGTCGCTCACCGTCATACCGGCGCTGTGCGCGGCCGCGCTGCGTCCCGCCCCGGACCGGCAAAGCCCGCTGCTGGGCCTGGCCGGGCGGCTGTACCGTCCCGCGCTGGCCTGGAGCATGGCGCACAAGAAGGCGGTGCTGGCAGGCGGATCCCTGCTGCTGGCAGGCAGCCTCGCACTGGCGCCGTTCCTGGGCACGGAGTTCGTGCCGGTCATGGACGAAGGCGCCTTCGATATGGATACGGCCATACTGCCCGGTGCCTCGCTGGAAACGTCCGCGGGCACGGCCAGGAAGATAGGACGGATACTCAAGGAACAGTTCCCCGAGCTGGTCACCGCGGTGTCGAAGACCGGCTGGACCGGCCGCGCCATAGAGGCGCGCGGCGTGGAAAAGACCGGGTTCGTAGGCGTACTCAAGCCGCGCAAAGAGTGGACAACGGCGAAGACCCGGGACGAACTTTTCGGGAAGATGCGGGAAGCGCTCGCCGTGATCCCCGGCGTGGTGGTAGGTTTCAGCCAGCCCATACAGTGCCGCATAGACGAGCTGGTGGCCGGCACCCGCTCGCAGCTGGCCATCAGGCTGTACGGCGACGACCTGGACCTCCTAACCCGGAAAGCGGCCGCAATAGCCGCCGCGCTCGGCGGAATAAGCGGCGCCACCGACGTGGCGCTAGAGCGGCAGGGCGGGCAGGCCTATGTGAACATAGAGCTGAACCGGAGCCTGATCTCCCGCTACGGCCTGAACGTGTCCGACATCAACGACGTTATTGAAACCGCGCTCGGCGGCAAGCCCGCCGGCGTGGTATACGAGGGAGACAAAGCCTTTGATATAACCGTGCGGCTGCCTGAGACCGAGCGGAACTCCCTGGCTGCGCTGGGAAAGATAGTGATCTCCGCCCCGTCGGGGGCGCGGGTGCCGCTGTCCATGCTGGCGGCTATAGACCGCGCGGAGGGGCCGGTGCAGATAGGGCGCGAATTCGGCAAAAGGCGCATTCTGGTGGAAGCCAATGTGAGCGGCCGCGACCTGGGCGGTTTCGTGGCGGAGGCGCAGGCGGTAATACGCAAAAGCGTGCCCCTCCCCCCCGGTTACTACCTCACCTGGGGCGGCCAGTTCGAGAACCAGCAGCGGGCCATGAAAAAACTGGGAGTAATAGTCCCCGCGGCCATACTGCTGATCTTCCTCCTTTTGTCCCTGACCTTCAACTCGCTGCGGCAGGCCACCCTGGTGCTGCTTAACCTGCCCCTGGCGCTGGCCGGCGGCATAGCGGCGCTTTATCTCTCCGGGCAGTATCTTTCCGTCCCGGCCGCGGTCGGGTTCATAGCCCTCTTCGGCGTGGCGGTATTGAACGGCGTGGTACTGGTGACGCATATAAACCAGCTGCGCGCCAAAGGCATGCCTATGGACGAGGCTATCCCGGAAGGCTGCCTGCGCCGCATGCGCCCGGTGCTGATGACGGCGCTGATAACCGTAGCCAGCCTCACGCCGATGCTGTTCGCTTCCGGCCCCGGTTCCGAAGTGCAGCGGCCGTTGGCGGTGGTGGTGATCGGGGGCCTTCTTACGTCCACAGCGCTGACGCTGCTGGTGCTGCCGACACTCTACGCTTATTTCTCAAAAGGAGAAAAGCCGGCCTGAACCCCTGATACACGGAACTACCGGCCGCCGCCCGGGCCCCGAACCGTATACAATGTAACGCGGCGCATTCTAATTGGAAGTGCAACTTTGAGGCAGGTTTCTTACTTCTGATT
>CAZJUL010000471.1:0-2218 GCA_964549095.1 uncultured Elusimicrobiaceae bacterium | reverse complement strand
GCGGTAAGGATCCTCGTCCCGGCCGTCTTAAGCGAGATCTGCCCGCCGCCGGTTGTGGTGGCGACGCCGTCGGCCATATCGTAGAAGCCGACCAGCTGGGCGAACGGGTCGTCGGAAGTTATCCTGATCTTGCCGGTCTTGTCCACGCCGCTCACTTTGTTATACTGGGAGTCCGCCGCATAGACCACGGCAGTGAACGCGTTGCCGGCGGTCTGCGTTGAAATGGGCCCGGCCACGCCGTAAGGGGCGACGGTCTTGCCGGGGACCAGGTACTGCTCCGGCAGCACCACTATCATCCTCTGTGCCGCGCCGGGGATGACGGCTATCCCGTAATCGGTCTGGCTGGAAAGCTTGACCGGGTAGGAATCGTCCGAATCGTCGTAGGCGGTTATCGAGAGCGTGGTGGTGGCGGCGCTCGGAATGAAATTGGCTATCGTCGCCTCGCCGCTGGGCAGGGACTGGGAAGGCGGGGGCGCAATATATATGTCGTTGGTGGCCAGCCGCACCTTGCGCCCGTCGGGCGAGAGATTCCAGTACTTATCCACGGGCCTGACCCGTATGCTGTAGGGCGTGCCCGCGGTCAGCGGGCCCATGGTGAAGAAGTCCTTGCCGGACAGGCTGCCTTCCACCGCCGCTTCGCTGGAGACCAGCACCTGCAGGGCCACCGCCTCGTTCGGGTCGATGAGGATGCCGCCCACCGTATCGGTGCTGAACTGGGTGCCGGTGGCGCCGGTGTCCCTGACCGACACGGTCAGGCCGGCGGTCTGGTTCCTGGTGACGGGCACGACGCCGAAACTGACGCTGCCCGGTATGCCGGTGCTTCCGAGGCTCTTCTGGTTGCCAGTCTTGAAGGGCTCCAGGCCGCGCGCCTCGATGTAGGGGTCGTTCGGGAACGCCATTTCCACCAGCGGGGTGTTGGAAGATTTGTCCAGCATGAACGGCGTGGTGCCCCGCACCACGTTATAGTACGCGTCCACCAGGTTCACCGTTATCTGCGCGGTCACGCCCGCCGTCAGCGCCGGCGGCGTTACGCTGCGGCCGCCGGTGGCGGGGTCGGCGTCGTAAGGCGGCTTGCCGGGATCCAGGGCCTGCCCTTCGGAAAGGATGTGCAGCTTGGCCGGCCTGTTCCACCAGACCTTGAAGGCGCTCGGTGTGAAGTAATAGGAGGTACCGCCGGGCAGGCCGTCCAGCATGGCGCTTTCCGTCTTTATAGTGTGGGTGGCCGCGACCACCGGCACGAAGGCGAAGGTCGTCACGCCGGCCGTAAGGCGGGTCGCGGCGGGCGGTATGTCGTACCCGTCCGTTACGATATCGGCCGAGACCAGCGTATTGGTGGCCGTGTCGGTATTGTAGAAATCATCCACGCCGTAGACCGTGACGGTGAAGGTGGAACCGGCCTGCTGGTCCCACTGTGTGCCGGCCGGCGCGTAGAGCTTGCCTTTCGGTTCGACCCTCTTGCCCTGGACCCTGGTCTCGCCCGGCAGCAGCACCAGCAGGCTCTTTATCGCGTTAGGAGTTATCGGTACCTTGTTGCTGGTCACGGTCAGGGCCGTGCCGGTGGAGATCACGTTCCAGCCGGCCGGGTCCGCCGAGACGAAGATCTTGCTGAAGGTGGTGGAGCCGGTGAAAACCAGCTGGAAATCCCCGCTGGGCGGGTTGTTGTTCTCGTCGTTATCCGAGATCCAGAGGGTGGCCGCCGAGGACACTACAAGGTTCCAGTAGTCGTCGGTGACCTGGGCGAAGAAAGTTATGGACGTGCCGGCGGGCTTGGACCTGGGCGCGCCCTTCTTGCCGCTCCCGGTGCCCGGGTCCGGCTGCTCGCCGGCGGGATCGTAGTCGGCTATTATCTGCAGTTTCGTGGCCACCGTCGGACCCACGTTCGCCACCTTGGAACCGTTAAGGCTGGGGGTGGCCTTCTCCTGCACGCTGACGACCCTGTTGCCGTTCCTCCTGAGCCTGAACTGTTTGGTCACGATGCCGTAATCGCTGGATTTGAACTTGTATTCCATCGGCAGGCCGTGCGTTTCGGCGACGGCTTCGGCGTCGTTAGTGCCCATGAACTCGGGGCCGCCCGGCACGCCGTCAACATAGAAAGTGACCGTGCTGGAGTAAGCGCGCGCGGTCTGGCCGGCGCCGCTCAGGGCGTCCTTGGCTTCCACCACCATGTTGACCACGGTGCCGGCCGACCAGTTGGTTATCGGCTGGCCCGTTCCGTCCG
>CAZJUL010000470.1:0-2221 GCA_964549095.1 uncultured Elusimicrobiaceae bacterium | reverse complement strand
CGCGGTGCTGGCGGAAGCGGTGGTTCAGCAGCCAGACCTGCATGATGGTGCCGTAGGTCTTCATGTCGCCGTAGAAATGTTCCAGGTACGGGTTGCCGCCGACCTCCTCGAGCACGGGCTCGAAGTTGAGGGCCTTGGCCAGTTCCATTGTCAGGGTGGATTTCCCCACGCCTATCAGACCCGCGATGCCGATGTAACCTTCTGCGAACATAAGTGACTCCTTGAGTTTCCGGCGCTTAGTGCTTCGCGTCTATCTCCTGCTCCACGCCCTTGATGGCCAGCAGCACGTCGTCCGGGTTGGAGGCCGCGGCGATGATGTCGTCCAGCTTGGCCATACCCTCCTTGTGCAGCTTGACCAGCGCCTGGTTGAACGACTGCATGCCGTAGAAACCGCCCTTGGCTATGGCCTGGTTTATCCCGTCCAGGTTGTTCTCGGCGATCAGCTTCTTTATGTGCGCGGTGCCGGTCAGCACTTCCACCGCGGGCACGCGGCCGCCCTTGGAACAGGGCAGCAGCCGCTGCGAGATGATGCCCTTTATGGTCTCGGAGAGCTGCATGCGCACCTGCGTCTGCTGGTGCGGCGGGAAAAGGTCTATCACGCGCGACAGCGTCTGCACGGCGTTGGTGGTGTGCAGGGTGGCGAAGACCAGGTGGCCGGTCTCGGCCGCGGTGATGGCGGCCGCGGTGGTCTCCAGGTCGCGCATTTCGCCCACCAGGATCACGTCCGGGTCCTGCCGCAGCGCGGCGCGCAGCGCGTCCACGAAAGTGGTGGTGTCGCAGCCTATCTCGCGCTGGCTGATGATGCATTTCTTGTCGGCGTAGACGAACTCTATGGGGTCCTCGATGGTGATGATGTGGCTCTCCCACTTGGAGTTAAGGTACTCTATCATCGAGGCCAGCGGGTTGGTCTTGCCGGAGCCGGTGATGCCGGTGACCAGTATGAGCCCGCGCTCGTTGACCAGCAGCTTCTTGATGGATTCCACCGGCAGCTTGAGCTCTTCGAAGGTGGGGATCTTGACCGGTATGTGCCTGATGGCCACGCAGGGCCTGTTCTTCTGGATGAAATAGTTGAAGCGGAACCGGCCCAGCTCCGGGCCGCCGTCGACGGAGAAGTCGCATTCGTGCTTTTCGGCGAAGATGCCCAGCAGGCGCTTGGTCAGCAGCGGCGCGATCATTTCCTCCACTTCCTTGGAAGTCATCGTCGACGCGTTTATCTGCGTCACCGCGCCGTTTATGCGCAGGCAGACGGGAGCGTCGCCCCGGATATGGGTGTCGCTGGCCTTGTTCTGCACCATCACCTTCAGCAGCATGTTCATCGTTATAGCCATAGATTCTCCAGTACCGCCGGGCCCCGCAGCCTAGTTGAGCTTTTTCTTTCCGCCGCGCCGCAGGAAGGCCGGCTTGTCCAGGTCCTCGTAAGGCGCGCCGTGCGCCATGCTCATCGCCGGGGCGCCCTCGAACAGGACGTCGTCGGGGCGCGTCCGCTTCTTGACGCGGTGGCGGCCCAGGTCCAGGGCCAGGTCCGTCTTGCGGCGCGTCGGGAAGCCGGTCGCTATCACGGTTATCTTCAGCTCGTCGCCCATTGATTCGTCGTCGGCCTGGCCGTATTTAATGAAAGCCTCCGGGTTGGAGGATTTCTTTATGTACTCCATGGCCTCCTGGATCTCGGTCAGCGTGAGGTTCTTGCCGCCGTTAAAGCTGACCAGGATGCCCTTGGCCCCGTCTATCACCGCGTTCTCCAGCATCGGGGAATGGATGGCCTGCCTGGCGGCCTCGATGTGGCGGTTCTCGCCGGAAGCGCGGCCGATGCCGATAAGCGCCTCGCCGGACTTGGTCATTATTTTCCTGACGTCCTGGAAATCCACGTTTATGATGCCCGGGGTGGTGATCACGTCGGCTATGCCCTGTATGGCCTGCCTGAGCACGTCGTCGGCTATGCGGTAGGCTTCGGCCGCGGTGGTGTCCCGCTGCACGATGTCGCGGAGGTGGTCGTTGGGGATGACCAGCAGGCTGTCCACGTGCTTGCGCATTTCCTGTATGCCCAGGTCGGCCTGCGTGGCCCTGACGGAGCCTTCGAACTCGAACGGGCGGGTGACCACGCCTATGACCAGCGGAGCGCCCGCGCTTTCCTTGGCCAGCAGCGCCACTACGGGCGCGGCGCCGGTGCCGGTGCCGCCGCCCATGCCGGCCGTGATGAAGACGAGGTCAGCTTCGGACACCG
>CAZJUL010000469.1:0-2234 GCA_964549095.1 uncultured Elusimicrobiaceae bacterium | reverse complement strand
CACCATCATCGGCTGCGCCGAATTCATAATGAAGGGGCCGAAAAAGACCGACCCCAAGCGGGAGGACGTCAGGGAGATACTGGCGGTGTCGGAGCGGGCCGCCGCGCTGACGCAGCAGCTCCTGGCCTTCAGCCGCAAGCAGGTGCTCAACCCGGTAGTGCTCGACCTGAACGGGGCGGTGAACGGCACGGCCAAGATGCTGAACCGCCTCATAGGCGAGGATATCCGGCTGGAGACGCGCCTGGCGCCGCAGCCCTGCCTGGTGAAGGTGGATTCCGGGCAGATCTGCCAGGTGCTGATGAACCTGGCCGTCAACGCCCGCGACGCGATGCCGAAGGGCGGCACCCTGACGGTGGGGACGGGGCCGAAGCTGATGCCGGCCGCTTTTTTCAGCGACAAGCCGGGCCTGAAGCCCGGGCCGATGGCCGTGCTGACCGTGTCCGATACCGGCTGCGGGATGACCGACGAGGTGAAGAGCCGCGTCTTCGAACCTTTCTTCACCACCAAAGCGCCGGAAAAGGGGACGGGCCTGGGCCTGGCCACGGTCTACGGCATAGTGAAGCAGAGCGGAGGCGAGATAGAGCTGGAAAGCGCGCCCGGGCAAGGCACCACTTTCCGCATTTACCTGCCGCAGACCGACGGGGAGCCGCAGGAAAAGGATAAGGACGCCGGCGCACGGCTGGACGGCAAAGAAACCATTTTGTTCATAGAGGACGACCCGGCCATCCGGCGGCTGGGCGAACGCGCCTTCTGCGAGAAAGGGTACAAGCTCCTGTCCGCCGGCGGCGGGGAGGAGGCCCTGGAAACGCTCAAGAAGCACGGCAAACCCGTGGACCTGGTGATCACGGACGTGGTGATGCCCGGGATGAGCGGCCGGGAGGTGGCCCGGGAGATAGCGCGCAGGAAACTGTGCGGCAGGACGCTTTACATCTCCGGCTACGCCGACGACACGATAGTCAGGCACGGGGTAGTGGAGCCGGATATGGCTTTCCTCTACAAGCCTTTCAGCCAGGACCGGCTGCTGCAAAAAGCGCGCGAAGTGCTGGACGGCCCGGCGGGCAAGGCCAAGGCCTGAGCGGCGGCGCGCAGCGGGCACGGGGGCCCGGAATGTAACACAAGTTACATTGACCGGGCCCCCTTCGAATTTAGTATCATTTCTTCAGGGTTTGGGGAAGCAACTAGTAAATTCTACATTTATCACCCATCGCTATCGCGGTGCGGCGCTCCTTTATTGCGCCGCCCTCTCCCGCGGTACTGCGGTACGCAGGCGCACCCGCGCCTGGGGCCGCTTATTTCCGCCGGAGGGGACCGGCCGGAAGGGGACTATGGCAAAGATACTGATCGTAGACGACAATGAGCGGAACCGCTACCTGCTGGAAGCGGTGCTGAAGGGCGACGGTCATACGGTCGCTTCCGCCGGGAACGGCGCCGCCGCGCTGGAGCAGGCGGAGAAGGACCCGCCGGAACTCATAATCTCCGACATACTGATGCCGGTGATGGACGGCTACGAGCTTTGCAGGCGCTGGAAAGCCCACGAGCGGCTGAAGCAGGCCCCCTTCATCTTCTACACCGCCACCTATACCGACCCCAGGGACGAGCTGTTCGGCCTGCGCCTCGGGGCGGACCGGTTCGTGATAAAACCGGCAAAGATCGAGGTCCTGCAGCAGGTGGTGCGCGAGGTAATTGAAGAAAGCCGCAAAGGCCCCGCCGCGGCCCCGGCCGAACCGAAGGCAGCCGAAGAAGAGACCCTCCGGGAGTACAGCGAGGTCACTTTCCGGAAGCTGCAGAGCAAGGTCAAGCAGCTGGAGAACGAAGCTACGGCGCGCGCGCAGGCGGAGGCGGCCCTGCGCGAAAGCGAATGGCGTTACCGGGCGCTGGTAGACCACGCCCCCATAGGCATCGTGGTCCACGAGAACGGGACCGTGCGCTTCATGAACAATTTCGCGGCAGCCTGCCTTGGCTTCAAGGACCCGCGGGAATACCTGGGCCGGAACATCCTTGAATACATACACCCGGACTGCCGCGAGGCCGTGAAGGAGCGGATGACGCGCTCCTCGAAAGAAGACTCCCTGCCCGCCGCGGAGGTCGTGATCATGGCCCCGGACGGGCGGACCATAGACGCCGAGATCAACAGCGCCCCCGTGGACTACGGCGGGAAGCGCTGCGCGCTGGTAATGCTGCAGGACATCACCGAGCGCAAGGAAGCCGAGGCGCTGGTGAACGAATCCTGGACG
>CAZJUL010000468.1:0-2247 GCA_964549095.1 uncultured Elusimicrobiaceae bacterium | reverse complement strand
CGGTCAGCAGCTTCATTATGGTGGTCTTGCCGGCGCCGTTCAGTCCCAGCAGGCCGGTGATCCCGCCCCGGGCCAGCGAAAAGGACAGCCCGTCCAGCGCGGTGGTGTTCAGCGTTGAGACGAGGCCCCGCCTGCGGTATATCTTGGTCACCCCGGAAAAGACGGCTATGTTGTCAGTAGTATCGGGCATTGTCTTATTTCACCTTCTTATCGGCTTCCCTGTTCTGCCGCTTCAGCTCGGCCTCGATGCTGCCTATCGGTATCTTGCCCATCTTCAGGAAGGAAGAATGGAATTTGCGCAGGTCGAAATATTTTTCCTCGGTCTTCTGGTAATACTTGCGCATCGCCAGTATCCGGTCCATCCCCAGGATATAGCTGAGGCTCTCCGTGGGGGTCAGGGAGATCCTGAGGACCTCGGTCTTGGCCTGCGCCTCGGTATAATAGAAATTATCCATGAAGAATTTGACGGACTCGTCGTAGGACATCCGCCTGGTGTGCAGGCCGGAGTCCACCACGGCCCGGCCGGCCCGCAGGCTCCGCACGTAGATCCTCAGGAACCTGGACCAGTACGAGGAATAATAGCCCATCTCCTCGGCCAGCAGTTCGGCGTAGCTGGCCCAGCCGTTGGTGACCAGCGGCTGGTCCGCGATCTTGCGCACCCGCGATTTGTTGAAGCCGGCGGCGTAGCTCCGGAGGTGCATGCCGGGCATTATGGCGTAAGCGGTCAGCAGCTCTATCTGGGCGTAATTGAAGCCGGAGGCCAGCGTCCTCTCCTGCACGGCGGCGGGCGCTTTTTCCGACGGGAGCGAGATGTAGAGCTCGGAAACCTTCAGGTCGTCCAGCGCGAAGGGCTCTATGAAATGCGCGTAGGGCAGCACCATCGCCATGAAACCCGGCATCTTCATTATCAGCAGGCGCTGCTTCGGGAATTCCACCACCTTGTATTCGTCGAAGTGCTGGTAGGCGCGGTCGGCCTCGTCCTGGAAGACCTTCAGCGCGTCGGACAGCGGGGGATGCTCCTTGGGCAGCTTTTCCAGCACCCCTTTCCAGCCCTTGTCCTTCGTCAGCAGGGCGTCGATGTTGAGCGCCTCTTTCTCCAGCTCCTTCATCGACTCCCTGAAAGCTTTTTTCGCGTATTTATGGGCGGAGCCCGGCGTCATGTCCAGGTCGTGCCAGCGCTCCAGGTAGAAGCCGTAGGTGTAGTCGCCGGCGATGAACTCCCCGTCGGCGTTGGGGATGATGTCGGCCTTCAGGAAGTCCCGGTAGCGCGCCAGCCCCGCCTTGACCTTGTCGAACGTCTCGTCGACCTGCGTCTTCAGGACGGGATCGTAGCGGGTATAGCCCCGGAAGAGGGGGATAAAGTCGGCGATATAGGTAAGGGCGTCCTCGGTCTGCTTCAGGGCCTGGTCGGCCCAGATAGGCGGCGGGTGCGCCAGGTTCCGCTCCGCCTGCTGCAGTATCCAGGGGAATTCCTTCAGGCGCGCCATGGCGTTGGCGGCCCTTACATTGTAATCTTCGCCTTCCTTGCTCAGGAGCTGGTAGACCGAAAAAAGCGGCTCCAGGTAATACTGCGGCCTTTTCTTCAGGATTTCCAGGCTCTCCATCTCGTAGACGTCCGTCTCGAGCATGTGGTCCAGCAGGTCGTAGTCCACCTGCAGGGCCGGGTACATCGACACCTTTTCTATCTCGTGGAGTTTGACGCGCAGTTTTTTCAGGGCGTCCAGCTGCTTGTTGGCCCTTTCCTGGCTGCGCTGCGTGAGCATGGAGTCCGCGGCGTGGAGGCCCAGGCGGGTGGCCCGCTCCGGGTCGAACATCTGGACGGTGGCCAGGTACTGCTCGAAGACCTCGTTCAGGCGGGTGTTCTCGAGGGTGCCCTGCACTTCTTCCGTGGTAAGGGTCGCTTCGTAGGCGGAAAGCGGGGGGAGCGCCAGGCTCGCGGCCGCGGCCGCCGCCAGGCCCGTAAGGATCAGTTTGCGCCCGGTGAATGGAATATTCATGGTTCAGGCCCCTGTTTCCCGCCCCGGCCGGTCACTTGCCGCTGGCAGCCCTTTTCCGCGCGGCGCCGCCGCCGCCCCCGGAAGCTTTCTTCTCGAGGGCCAGCTCCAGCACCTCGTCCATCGAGGCCACCGGCAGCAGCTTCATCTTGTCCTTTATCTCCGCCGGTATCTCTTCCAGCTCCTTGAGGTTGGCCTTGGGGAACAAAACGGTATAGACTTCCTCGCGGAAGGAGGCGATGACTTTTTCTTT
>CAZJUL010000467.1:0-2254 GCA_964549095.1 uncultured Elusimicrobiaceae bacterium | reverse complement strand
GCGCCAGCACATAGCCGCCTTCCACCCACGGGTTGGCTATTGCGTAGATCTTGAAATTGGGCGCCAGCAGCGTGGCGTTGGCCTCTGTGATGAGGGCGTCGGAATTCGCGTCGCGCAGCTTGCCTATTATGGCGCCGGCGCGCTTAAGCACCAGGCCCAGGTCCGTGACTTCGCCCTGCAGGCCGTCCGGCGAGGTGGTGCGGTCCGGGAACGAGAGCGGCCGGGCTATGTATTTCACCGGCGTATCCAGGTCGGCGGCCTCCAGCGTGTAGAACCCGCCCAGCGGTACGCGGTCGAAGGAATAATTCACGGAATTAGCGGCCACCCCGGCGCCCGGGTTGCCCAGCATTATGTCGGTTTCATCCACCACTTCGCCGCGCCTGTTCTTGAGCGTCAGGCGCAGGTTGCGCGCGTCGGAAAGCCCCTGGTCCAGGGACACGGTGCCGGACACGGTGAAGCCGTCCGAAAGCGTGAAATCCACGCCCGTGCGGCTGGAGCCCGATACGGTGACCAGCTGTTCCTTGGAAGGCACCAGCACCGCGCCGGTGGCTGAGGCCCGCAGCGGCAGGGTGCGCACCAGGTAGACGCCGTTCTGTATGCCGGATATCGAATAAGTGCCGGCCGCGTCCAGCACGCCCACCCTGGTGGAGGCGGCGTCGAAAGTGATGGAGGAAACCTGCGTCAGCAGTTCGCCGAACTTTCTCCTTATGGCTTCTACGCGGGCCGTGGTGGAAGAAATATTGGACGGGTAGCCGGTAAGCGCGTCGAACGGCGCGTTCTGGCTGATCAGCGCGTTGGTGTTGAAGAGCGGTTCGGAGATCTGGTTGATGATCTTGCCGGCTATGACATAGGTTTCGCCGCGCAGGTCCAGTGTGGTCGCTACCGTAGAGCCGTTTATCGCCGCCACCGACACTACGCTGGTCCTGCCGGTGGGCAGGTAGGACATCGTCAGCTCCAGCGTTTCGGTCCTCAGGCCGGACAGCCTGAAAGTAGCGCTGGAGATGCCGGCCGCGCAGCCGGGCGCCGTCCCGGTGGAGGGCGTGGTCCCGGCGCACAGGAAGCCCGGCAGGCCGGTGGAGCTCGCCATTTCGTAGGTCCTGCCCACGCGCAGCGGGTCGTCGGACTTTGTTATCCGCCATTTCAGGCCGGCCTGCGTGAAGTCCGGGTTCGGGGCGCCCACTTCGTCGGCGGGATTGGACAGGCGCATAAGCCCGGCCACGGCGCCGCTGGCCTTTTCGAAAGAGAAATTAAGGCTTGCCGTCTGCGCCGCGCTGGAGATGAAAGCCGTCTTGGGGAAGCCGCCGGGGCTCTGGAAAGCCGCGTCGGCGCTGAATGAGATGTCCGCATAGAGCTGGTAGGTGGCGCCCGGCTTGAGGCCCGTTACCTGGTACTGCGCCGTGCTGGAAACCGCCGAGGAAGAGAGGTACACCGTGGTCCTGCCCTGCGCGGCGGTCTGCTGCGACCAGGCCGTGATGCCGACGGAAAGCGGGTAGGTGGAGCCGGCCAGCGCGGCGAACCCGGAGGTGTCGCCGTTTATGGTGACCGTGCCGACCAGCAGGCCGCCTTCCCTGAACGAAGGCAGTGCATAGCCGGTTATGTCCAGCGCGCCCACTACTACGGGCCCGCTGGAGACCGACTCGAAGCCGGACGCAAATCCGCGCACCGTGTAGGTGCCGGGCTCGATGCCGGCCAGAACATAAGCCGCGGAGGTAACCCCGACGGGCAGGGCGACCAGGGCGGAACCTTTAGCAAGGCCGCCCGCGACCGCCATCACGGACACCGTCAGGCCGGACGGGTTGGGCGACGGGTTGGCGGCGGTGGAAAGCGAAACGGTTCCGGAAAGGCTGACCCGCCTGTTAAGCGGAGGCAAGGTCAGCTCAAGCCCGGCGGCGCCGACATAAGTAGAGCTGGAGACGGGGAAATAGCCGGACAGCTTCGCGGCCACGGTGTAGGTATCCAGCGGCACTTCGAAGCGGAAGCGCGTGCGCGTCACGAACTGCTGCAGCGAGTAGTTCCACTGGGGGCCGGTGTCGAAGGTGGTGGTCCCGGCCAGCAGGCGCATCGGCTGCGCGTAGCTCCTGGTCCAGCCCGGGGTGTAAACCTGCAGCTCGCCCCACTGCTCGTAGGACTGCGTGGCCCCGGCCTGCAGCGCCGGGATAACCTCGAGCACCGCCGCGCGCGTCATCGGCATGTTCAGCACGGTGGAGGTGGCGGCCACGACCACGCTGGTGGTGACATTGAGATACTGGGCCGC
>CAZJUL010000466.1:0-2261 GCA_964549095.1 uncultured Elusimicrobiaceae bacterium | reverse complement strand
TTTGAACCGCTGGGACGCCAGGCGCCGCAAACAGCTGGAGGCCTATAAGAATTCAACGGGCGCGGAGAAGCTCAAAGCCGGCGCCGCGCTTTCGGGCGCGGCCGCTATGCAGGGCCTGCTGTTCTTCAGCGGGCTGACGCAGGTGGAATATGCGGCGGCCAGGCTGGGCTGGGACAAGGCGAACGGCGCCCCTCCCGGCGTAATAGCCGCCGACGCCGGGAAACTTCTTTTTCATTCCGCGGTGGTAGTGGTCACTTTTCTGCCGGTGCCGATAGTTCCGGCTTTCAGCGCCGCCTTCGCCGGTAATCCTGTCGCCATCGCCTATGTGCTGGCTGTGTTCGCAGGCCCCGCCAACCGCTTCATCTTCCACCTGGTCGATTAACAGTCTGCCTGTTAACGGCCGATCAAATAAAAAACCCGGCTATGGCCGGGTTTTTGTTTTCACTGGAAAAACAGGTTAATGGGACTGCAGCACTTTCAGGCCGATCTTCTCTGCCAGGCGGGGGTCGTCCACGAAGGGGTTCCGGTTGCCCTGGTAGTTCTCTATCAGGCCGTTGCGGCGGCGCTCGGCGGCGTCGGGCGGGTCCTGCAGGTTCCATTCCAGGAACAGTGCCACCCGGTTCACCCAGAAATCCCTGTAGTCCACGCCGTCCCTGATATCGCGGTCGTTGTAGCGGACCAGGAAATAGAGCAGTGCGCGGGCCACGTCGCCTTTCACGGCGTCGCAGGGTTCGAAGCCTTCAGCGCCCAGCCTGGAGCCGCTCAGCGTGGAGTAAACCGCGTGCGACACTTCGCCGAAAGGCTCCGTTGACGGAAATAAAGGTGGGGAAAATGTGGTGCAGGTCCGACTTCATCGGGGCGGCTTTATTGAAGAAGCCCTGCGGCCAGATATGCTCGGCGTTCATCCCGCCGGAATCCTCTATGCCGTCGCCGTTCAGGTCGCCGGGCTCCTTGTAGGTTTCGCCGTGCTCGCTGCCGCCTTTCGCGCAGACCTGCGAATAGAGGCCCGTGACGCCGGGGCCGCCGCCGCAGCCGGTATTGTCGGCCACGGAGAACATGTATTTCTTCGCCTTAAGGTAGTCGGTGCCGTTGCCCGGGACAGGGTAAGCCGTGGCGGTATGCAGGAACTGGAAAAGTTTTTCGCCGGTAAGGCCGGCTGACGGGGAAAGATATTGCGGAGCGGCCCTGAGCGGGATAAGGGGCGCGGGAACCGCCTGCGCGGGCAGGTCTTTCAGGAATGATTCGAGGCTCGGCAGGTCCTGGGCGAAGCCTGACCGGCTCAGGAAACCTGCGGCGGCCAGGACGACTGCGAAGAAGAACGAGTTGCGTTTCAAGACGGCTCCGGGTCCCGCGATCTTACGCCAAAATAATTATAACATAATTTCCCCGCGCCCCCGGAAGCGGAATTCCTCTGCGGAAAACCCGCGCCGGGGCGTTCCCAAACGGCTCCGCAGGGCTAACCCGCTCCTTTTAAGGCGCCCGCGCAAGTATTATAATATAACCTCTGAAATAGGCGGTTCGCTGAATAGAGATCTCCTTACTAATGGCCATACTGCTCAGCTGTCAGGACCTTTCCAAAAGCTTCGGCGCAAGGCCTCTCTTCGAAGGGCTGTCGTTCGGGCTTTCCGAGGGAGAGCGCACCGGGCTCATAGGCCCGAACGGGGCCGGAAAATCCACGCTGCTCAAAATACTCGCCGGGCGGGAGACGCCCGACTCCGGCTCCGTGACGCCCAGGCGCGGCCTGCGGCTGGGCTACCTGGCCCAGCAGGACCTGTTCGCCGACGCCCCGGCCGGCTGGAGCGTGCGGGACGAGATCCTCAAAGCCCTCGGAGGCCTGGGCCTGGAAGCGCACGAGGCGGAGCAGCGCGCCGACGCGGGGCTTGTCTCCGCCGGCTTTGCTGACGCCGCCCAGCGGGTGAACGCGCTGTCGGGCGGGGGCCGCAAGCGCCTGGCCATACTGGCGGAGTCCGTGCGCGAGCCGGACCTGCTGCTGCTGGACGAACCCACCAACCACCTGGACATCGAGGGCGTGCTGTGGCTGGAGCGGTTCATCTCGGAGCTGAAATTCCCTTTCCTGGTGGTCACGCACGACCGCCGCTTCCTGGAGCGCGTCACCAACCGCGTGATAGAGCTTAACGGCCGGTATCCAGCCGGCCACTTCAGCAGCGCCGGCAATTACAGCCGGTTCCTGGAGAACCGCGAGGCCTTTTTCGACGCGCAGGCGGCGCGCGAAGACGCGGTGCGCAATATCGTGCGGGGGG
>CAZJUL010000465.1:0-2269 GCA_964549095.1 uncultured Elusimicrobiaceae bacterium | reverse complement strand
GACACAGCAATTTTACAAACCTGGGGAGGGGACCTCTATATGATTATCGCGGTTTTCAGGGAGATGCGAGAACTGGATCCCGGCCACCGTGTCAGGGAACGGGGCATGTTTCTCCGGGATGAAGGAAGAACCGGGAAGACGGACCGGAATGACGGAACGCATAAATTCTATAATGAAGTGAGCAGTTTACCTCACGGGGGCCCCATGCCTGTAAAAAGAATAGTTATCACCACCAACCCCAAAAAGCGGTTGCAGAAGTTCAACAATTTTAAGTACCGGGTCATGCGGATAATAACCGAGCTGCATAATAAGGGCTATGTGCGCGCGAAGGACCTGGAATCCAAGTTCGACATAGGCATACGCACTATCGAACGCGATTTGACCATAATGAAAGAGGACCATTTCATTGTCCAGGACGAATTTGAAAAGGGTAAGTGGCTTTTTGACACCTCGGGCCAGAGCTGGGACAAGCTGGAAGTGACGGACCACGACGCGGCCACGCTGGCCTTCCTGTACAAGTTCTCCAAAGTGTTCGGCGGGCAGATAAGCAAGTCGGTGCTAAAATCCATAGATAAGATGTTCTGCGTGGATGACACCGAATACCCGTTCTTCATGATCACCCCCCGCGTGAAGCGGCCCGATTCCGAGCTGCCGTATTACAGGGCGCTTTACGATTCTATCCAGAATAAGAACAAGATAAACATCACTTACAAGAGCGGCGACGGCGAGAAGACCGTGAAGGCCTGGCCTTTTTCATTCATCATGTGCGACGGGATGTGGTATTTGGGCTACCTGCTGGAGCCGCAAGGCCGGCAGAAGCAGGAAATACGCACCCTGCGCTACCGGAATATCCTGAAGGTAGCGCCACTAACCGAGGAAACCTTCGAAAAGCCCGCCTGGATAAAGGACATGCTGAAGACAGCGCGCAATATTTGGTTCAACCGCGACCGCTGCACGCGGGTGGTGATGCGGATATCCAACCGGATAAAGGATTATTTCGACCATAATGAGTATTTCCCGGCCCAAAAGATCCTGGACGAGGGGCCGGAATATTTTACGGTAGAGGCCAAGATCTGCAACAACAATGAGGCCATCCCCAGTATCCTGCGCTTCCTGCCCGAGATTAAAGTGCTGGAACCCAAAGGTTTGAAAGCAGATGTAAACCGGCGGATAGCGGATTACCTGAAGGGTTAGGACCAGGGGATCCCGGCCGCAAATAATACAGCGCCCGAAAATCCCGTCGCTTACTAGATGTTCGGTATCGAGATTTGCCAGCCCCGTTTCTTGGCGTAGGCTATGTCTCTGAGAAGCGCAGCCTTAGACTCTTTTTCTGCCTCGGTCACAGCTATCACCTCTTTGCCCGCGAGCAGCTTCTGCAGCATCTTTACTATTTCTTCTATCGGGAGCCTTTCCATGTTTCCTCCTTGTCCTTCTAATATAGTTTACAAGGCGGCCGCGACAGCGTGATGTCGCGATGGGCCGGTCAGGCGCGACCTGGGGGCGCGATGAAATACGCGGGGCCGCCGTCCTTTTTAAACTGCGCCGCCCGTGCGACGCAGAACGCATCGCCCAGCTGATAGACCAGCCAGCCGGAGCCAAGGGCCCGGGCGTTCCTTTTTGCGTTGGAGAGGCCTCCGGACCCGCCCCAGCAGCGCGGCGCGCCGCCGTGCCGGCCTCCGCTGATGGCCAGGACTTCTACCCCGTTGGCCAGTTTTGCCAGGAGCTGCTGCTCGTACTTGCCGATGTACTTGTTCCGGGCGATGTAATACTCCGGGGCGGACCCCTTGTACGCCAGCCAGCCGGGCCCCAGGGCCGCGGCTTTCTCTTGCGCCTCTTTCATATCCGCACAGGTCAGCGGCCGGCCGGGGGCGTCCTCCCGGCACAGCACTTCCTTGCCGTCTTCAAGCTTCATCGTTCTGCGTGTTTTCATCCTTTACCTCCTCATCCATATATATTGTACACAGGCGCTGCGACAACGGTGTGTCGTCGTGAAAACCGTATATTATATGGTGTTTATCTGGTAAATAGCCGACTATTGCCGGATCATCGGGAAAACGGGGATAGGCCCCAAATATTGTAGAATTAGCATTGGTAAACGCCGACGTAGCTCAGCGGTAGAGCAACCGCCTTGTAAGCGGTAGGTCGCCGGTTCAATCCCGGCCGTCGGCTGATTTTTATCGGGGACGGCGCCCGAAATTTGGTAAAATTGTCAGATACGGCCCCTTCGTCTAGCGGTTAGGACGCTGCCCTCTCAAGGCAGAGATCACGG
>CAZJUL010000464.1:0-2273 GCA_964549095.1 uncultured Elusimicrobiaceae bacterium | reverse complement strand
CCTAACAGGCACAGGCCGGCGAAGATGAACAGCGCCGCCAGCGCGGCTACCAGCCAGGGCGACTGGAACTGCGTTCCCCAGCCGAGCGTCTGGCCGGCGCGGCGCGCCGTCAGCAGCAGGGCGGCCAGCACCTCGCAGCTTAACATAACCCCGGCGGTATACGCCAGGGCCTCGGCGCGGGCCTGCGGGGCAAGCAGGTCTTTGCGGTTCAGCAGCCCCAGCGCCTTGAAGGTCAGCACGGGGAAAACGCAGGGCATAAGATTCAGCAGCAGCCCGCCCGCTATGGCGAGAAGGAGGAACCGCAGGATGCCGTCCCCTTTCACCGGCAGGGAGATAGAAGCGGGCGGCAGGCCGGGCCGGAGCAGCACGCCTTCCGCCCCACGCGGCAGCTTCGCTCCAGGGGCGGGTTTTAAAAGCAGTTCCGTTTCCAGCGGGCTCACGCTCATAACCGGGCGGGCGTTGTCGAAAGTGCCGGCCTCAGCCGGGAAGAATTCCGCTAGGGGATGCCGGCCTTTCAGCCGCAGCAGAACGGTATTCCCGTCGCGCGAAGCCGTTGCGGCGCCGGAAACCGGAACGGGGACTTTAGCGAGCGCAGCGGCCAGCGCCGCGGCGTCGTCCGGCCGCTCACGCGCTGTCTTTTCAATATTTACGGCGAGCTTTAACTCCGCCGAGCCGGGCAGGCAGATCTCCTTACACTCCAGCCACTCCGCGCGGGCGTGGAGGGTCGCGCGTGTTCCGGTGCGGGCATTGGCGGAAACCGTGAGCATCAGCGGCAGGATCACTTCGCCGGTGTAGCCGAAGTTGGTGACCGGCGGAATCTCCAGCCGGCCCGGCGCGGGCCATTCGAGAGGTGAGGAGCTCCAGCCGGAAGGCAGGCGCCACCGCAGGCTTGGCGGCAGGCCCGCGTCGCCCGGATTGCGCCAGTAAACGTGCCAACCATCGTTCAGTTTAAGCTTTAAGCCCGCCTGAAAGCTTTCGCCCGGGCGCGCTGCGGCGCGCGAAGAAAGCAGGGAAGCCTCCGCGTGGCCGGCGCGCGCACACAGGGGGGATAAGAGCAAAAGCGATAAAAGTATATTCCTCATATTTACCTGGCCGTAAGTTCCACTACGGCGTTCTTTTCGGCGTTGCCGGAGAGCCAGGTCAGCGTTATCTTGTCGCCGGCCTTGTATTTCGCCAGTTCGCGCGCCATAGCCCGCAGGTCACCCACCACGGCGTCGTTCATCCTTATCAGCAAATCGCCGGGCTTGAAGTCCGTGGCTGAGAGAGGGGAACCGGGAGTGATGGAATTCGCCAGCACGCCGCTTCCCTGCCATTCGAACGACGGGACCAGGCCCAGGAAGGCTTTCCTGGGGCCGGGGGCGGCCGAGGTCCCGGGCGCCCGCGCGGGCAAGCCGGGGCGGCTGATGAAATCGCTTTCGCCGGCGAGGTAGTCTATTATCTCTTTCAGGAATTCGGCGGCGCCGGACATCCCGGGAAAGTCTATTTTATCGGCGGTGTCCGAGAATTTATGATAGTCCGGGTTTATCCCGCTGAACACCTGCACGGCCGGCACGCCGGCTTCTATGAAGCTGGCTTGGTCGCTGGAATCCAGGTCCTGGCGGGAGGCCTCGTGATCCATCCCGGTCACGAAACCGGCGCCCCTGAGTATGTGCTGCCATTTGTCCGAAGAGCCGGAATTCAGGAACAGCAGCTTGCCGCCGTCCAGCCTGCCCACCGAATCCAGATTGATATCCGCGTTCACTTTAGCCGGAAAAGACGCGTCCAGGCTCTTTATGAAATACTTAGAGCCCAGCCTGCCCAGCTCTTCCCCGTCGAAAGCGGCGAAGATGACGCTGCGGGCGGGCTTATGCCGTGAATAAAATTCCGCCAGCTCAAGCAGCAGGGCTACGCCCGAGGCGTTATCATTGGCCCCGGGGAATACTTTGCCGCCCTCCGTTGGGAGATGGTCGTAATGCGCGCTGATGACGAGGTATTCGTTCCTGTGAGTAGTCCCTTCGACGACGGAGGCGATGTTCCTGAAATCGCGGCCGCCGGCATTCCAGGTCTGCTCATACTTGCCGCCAAAGAAAGGCTTCAGCCCGTATTTGCGGAATTGCTTGCTGATGTAATCCCCGGCCAGCCGGAGGCCGGGTTCTCCGGGCCCGCGACCTTTCAGCTCCGCAGCCAGGTACTGTATGTGCGCTTTCATCCGCCCGGCTGAAAACAGCGGCTCGGGCGACGCCAGCGGTTCGCGGCGGGGATATACGCTTTTCGGAAGGGCTTCGCGGGAGAGG
>CAZJUL010000463.1:0-2279 GCA_964549095.1 uncultured Elusimicrobiaceae bacterium | reverse complement strand
CCATGCAACCTCGTCTATATTAAACCATGGTTGCACTTCTAAATAGAACCCAGTGTTCGCCAAAGTGGGTTTGAAAGACCTAGTAATATATAGGCCCTTTGGCACTTTCTGCGTCAAGGCGGCCGGGGTATACTATAAAGATGCTTATAAACAGGCCGTCCTTCGCCTCTATAAAATACTTTCTTGCCGCTCTCGCGTTTGCCTTCCCTTTCAGCTCTTTCGCCTCGGAGTTTAACCTGAACGGCGCCTTGCCTGACCTCCCCGCTTACGGCTTCGAACTGCCGGAAGTGAAAGCCCCCGCCGCGCCGGTAATGAAAGAATGGACCGTGATGGTTTTCGTGAACGGCAAGAACAACCTGGAAGAATACGCGATGATGGACGTCAACGAGATGGAGCTGGCCGGCAGCACCGGCAAGGTCAACATCGCCGTGGAACTGGGCCGGATGAACGGCCAGCACGAGGGCGACGACCTGAGCGAGGGCGGCTGGACCGGCGTCCGCCGTTACCTGATCGCAAAGGACGACGATAAGAAGCGCATCGCCTCCCCGGTGCTGGACCACCGGGACAAGGCGGATATGGGCTCCTGGAAGGAGCTGGTGGATTTCATACAGTGGGCGAAGGCCCGCTATCCCGCCCGCCGCTACGCGCTGATCCTCTGGGACCACGGCTACGGCTGGAAGCCGCTGGACCCCGCCAACGCCCCGGATTTCACCAATACCAAGAGCTTCTCGTTCGACGACGAGACCGGACACGAGATCTCGACCCTGCAGATCACCGCCGCGCTGAAGGCGGTCGGCGGCGTGAATTTCCTGATGCTGGACGGCTGCAACATGCAGATGGCGTCGGTGGCCTACGAAGTGAAGGACCTGGCCGAGGTGCTGGTCGCCTCGGAGGAATCCGAGCCCGGCGTGGTTTTGCGCTACGGGGAGCTGATGGGCCGGCTCATCAGGAAGCCAGGCCTGGGCCCCGAAGAGTTCGGCTTGAACGCGGTGCGGATCTACAGGGATTATTTCACGACGGGCGGCGGGTATAACGAGGGGACCGTCCTGACGCAGTCGGCCGTACGTCTTTCAAAAGTGTCCGTCCTGCGCGAAAAGCTGGACGCGTGGGCCGCCTTGGCCGTGAACGCGGAAAAGGAAGTCCTCGCTTCCGCCAAGAAGAACTGCAAGGCCTACGACGACCCGGAATTCAAGGACCTGCACCACTTTATCTCGCTGGTGACGGCCGGGACCCGCGACGCGGCTCTGAAAGCCGCAGGCGGGGAACTGGCGAAGTTCATCAGGAGCGAACTGGTCCTGGAGAATTGGGCACAGGATAAGAACAGCGCCGGCATGTCCATTTACGTGCCGGACGCGTACGACCCGCTTTACGACACGCTCGCCTGGTCGAAGGACGGCGCCTGGGACGATTTCGCTAAACTGATGGCCGCCCTGCCCCCGTCGGCCCCCGCAAAGATCGGCGCTCCCCTCAACCCCCGGTAAGATAAAGCCTGTCCGCAAAAATCCGCCGGCTCAGCGTCCGGCGGATCTTATTTTCGCTTCCAGTTCCCCGCAGCGTTTCCGCAGGGCCGCGCTGCGCGGGCGCTCGGCCAGGACCTGTTTGTACTGGGCCAGGGCTTCTTCCAGTTCGCCGTTGTTCTCCAGGTAGGCGGCGTAGGCGAGCTTCGCGGACATATCCCGGGGAGATCTTTTGATGGCGCGCAGGTAATCCGCCCGTCTCGTATCCGGCCGCGCGGTACCGGTTTCGGCCAGGTCGGCTTTTTCGGCCCTGGAGGCCGGGCTGCTCGTCATTGCGAGCGCCGGGGCGTTGGTATTGGGAGAATTTCCGGCGGCGCCCAGGCTTTTCCCCCGCGCCTCCCCTCTGGGGGCGCTGGCGCGGCCGGTCAGCGATCCGGCCGGCGCTCCGCCCAAAGAACCGGAATCCCTTGCGGCGGACTCGCTCAAAACGTCATCGGAGCCGCCTCCGCTTCCCGGGGGCAGGCTGGCGACTATGAGCCCCTGGGCCGTGCGGCCGGAATCCGCGGGCAGCACCGCCTTCCGGCGTTCGCATTTTGTCTGTCCCGCCTTGACCTGCCCGATAACCTTGCTGGCCGCCCGCCCGATGTCCGCGGTCGCGGCGCCGGTTATCGTCTCTTTCCGGCAGCCTTCGAAGTAAACGAGGACGACGCGGGTGCCCTTCGGGGCCCGCAGCTTGTCGCCTTCATAAAGTTCGTCCAGCAGGTCGGGCCGGCCCTTCCGGTCCGACGCCCAGCGGACGTTCCCGTTCACGTCGGCTATCAC
>CAZJUL010000462.1:0-2289 GCA_964549095.1 uncultured Elusimicrobiaceae bacterium | reverse complement strand
CGGACTTGGTGGGCTCGGAGAGGGAGCCCAGGTCCGCTTTCGGGGAAGAATGGTTGTTGTTGCTTAATTCGCCCATATAATTAAATTATACAAGATTTACGGCCTCTCCGGGGGGAGTCCCCCGTCAGGCGGCGCCTGGCGGGCTTTATCCCCGGCGCCCCTGCTGTCCAGCCAGATAGTCACCGGCCCGTCGTTGATTATCTCCACTGTCATGTGCGCCGCGAAGACGCCGGTCTTTACCGCCACGCCCTTCTCCGCCAGGCATTTCACGAAATATTCGTACAGCCTGCGCGCCGCGTCCGGCTTGGCGGCCCGGGCGAAGTCGGGGCGCCGCCCCTTTTCCGCTTCGCCGTAGAGCGTGAACTGCGAGACCACCAGGGCCTCGCCGCCGACGTCCAGCAGGGAGTGGTCGAACTTGCCTTCGTCGTTGGAAAAGATCCGCAGGTTGGCTGTCTTGTCGGCCAGGAATTCGGCGTCTTTT
Source organism: uncultured Elusimicrobiaceae bacterium (assembly GCA_964549095.1). Classification (GTDB taxonomy): domain Bacteria; phylum Elusimicrobiota; class Elusimicrobia; order Elusimicrobiales; family UBA9959; genus JAHJSU01. The sequence continues at coordinate 1,808 of CAZJUL010000462.1, read as the reverse complement.
TCGGCGTCCCCTTCCCCCACGCCCAGGAGCACCGCGTAGCCGCGCCCTATGCGGGCGCGCTCCCGGCCCTCTATAAGGACGCCCGCCCGGCTGACCCGCTGTATGAGTGCGCGCATATTATGGGATTAATTATATTAAATATGGCGGCGCCGGCGGCCGGTGTTGAAAGGGGCTCGTTCTGATAGTATAATAATCTGGTTGCGATCCTCTGGGCATCCTGGGCGATGTATATATAAGGAGAGTACATGGTTACCGGACTTGTGCTGCTGAAGCTTATGCCTGGCAAAGAAAAGCAGGCGCTGAATAAATTGCGGTCCATCGAGAGCGTGGTCCACATGTCGGCCGTGTTCGGCCGCTGGGACCTGGTGCTGGATATGGAGAGCGAGGACCTGCCCAGCCTTTCGAACATCGTCGTGCAGGACATCCGCTCCATCTCCGGCGTGCTGACCACCGAGACCCTGGTCACGACTTCGCTGTAGCTAAGCGGGCCGTCGGGCGGCCGGCGCTCCGGGAAGACCGGGGCCCGGGCCTCCTGCGGCGCCCGCCGGGATCCGGTGATCCGGCGGGGGCTTTCCCGGACCGGGCTGCTATGTTCAAAATAATTTTCGCTTTATGCGCGATCGCGGCGGCCGCGCGGCCTGCCGCGGCGCAGGTCTATCTCGGGGCCGAGCTGAGCCCGGGCTCTTTGCTGAAGGCCGAGGAGGCCAAGCTGAGCCGGGAGAACGACGACGCTTTTGCCAGGGCCTTCGTGCTGGAGAATTCCACGGCCGCCCTCTACGCCGTCTTCGAATCCACGGCCCCCGAGATAGCCGTGTCGGCTTCCCTGCGCCGGGGCATCTACCGGCAGGAACTGCTGATCCTCTTCTCGATCGCGGGCAGCACGGGGGTGCCGTTCGGGCAGCTGGCGAAAGAAAGGGAAAAGGGCGTTTCGCTCCGCGAGCTGGCCGCCAGGTACGGCTCCGACCTGCTGAAACTTTTCAGGGAATCCGGGGAGCGGCAGAAGATCATCGAAGAAAAGGCCGGGCGGGAGGACGCGCTGTTCAGCGCCGCCGCGTCCACCGCGCCAGCCGCCGGGGCTGGGCTTCCCGCCGCCCCGCCGCAGGAAAATGAGCAGAAATAAATTATTGCCGGCCCTCCTCCTCCCGCTGCTCTGCGCGGTCGGGTCGGGCGCGTTCGAGATACCCCCCGGCGCCAAAGAGGCGCTGCTGACCTTTCCCGGCGGCTTCGCCGTAAGGGCGGAGCTGGCGCTGACGCGCGAAGAGCAGGCCCAAGGGCTGATGTTCAGGAACAAGCTGCCCGGCGACCGCGGGATGCTGTTCGTGTTCGCCGACGGCGGCGAAAAGCTGTTCTGGATGAAGAACACCTTTATCCCGCTGGATATCGTTATGCTGGACGGCGGGCTGAAGGTGCTGAAAATATTCCACAAGGTGTTCCCGTCCAGGCCCGGCCAGCCCGAAGCCGAGGTCTCCAGGGTGTCGGCCCCGGGGCGCTGCGTGCTGGAGCTCGCCGGGGGCACCGCCCGGAAGCGCGGGCTAAAGCCCGGCTCGGTGCTGAAGATAAGTTTTCCCGCTAAAAGGTCACCTCCCCCCGCCGCGAAATAAGCCGCGCCGGCACGGTCCCAAAAACGCGTCCTGCCCCCCGGATTTTACGGGCACCGGGGTTCGCGTCCGTCATAATCGGCGCAACTGCGGCCGCAAATTTTGATATTATAGTTTCCTGGCCGGTTATTCAAGGAACGCTGATGCCGAGAGTTAAAAAAACGTACCGCACTTACTTCCTGGGCGACGCCTGCCTCTGCTGGTCGCTGG
>CAZJUL010000461.1:486-2301 GCA_964549095.1 uncultured Elusimicrobiaceae bacterium | reverse complement strand
AAGGCCGCGGAATACTACATAAAGGAAAAACTCGCGCGCACCACGCTCAGGGACCTCTCCGAATTCGTCCATTTCGCGCTGACCTCGGAAGACATAAACAACCTGGCTTACGCCTTCATGCTTTCCGGCGCGCTGGAGACCGTGATGCTGCCGGCGCTGCGGGAGCTGACCGCCGCGCTGAAGCTCCGGGCGCGGCTCTACGCCGGGACGCCGCTGCTGGCGCGCACCCACGGGCAGCCCGCGGTCGGCACCACTTTCGGCAAGGAATTCGCCGTTTTCGCGGCCCGGCTCGAGAAGCAGGCGGCCGCGCTGGAGAAGGCGGAGATCTCGGTCAAATTCTCCGGGGCGGCCGGCAACTACAACGCCCACCTCGCGGCCTACCCGCGGATAGACTGGCCGGCTTTTTCCCGCCGGCTGGTGGCCTCGGCCAACAAGGGCCTTAAAATAAAACTGGTCCTGAACCCGGCCGCCACCCAGATAGAACCGCACGACACCTACGCGGAGCTTTTCGACGCGCTGAGACGGATAAACACCGTCCTGCTGGACCTGTCGCAGGATATGTGGCGCTACATCGCCGCGGACCTCGTCGTCCAGAAGCGGGTGGCGGGCGAAGTGGGCTCGTCCACCATGCCGCAGAAGGTCAACCCCATACAGTTCGAGAACGCCGAGGGCAACCTGGGGCTGGCGAACGCGCTGTGCTCCTTCTTTTCGGCCAAGCTGCCGGTCTCGCGCCTGCAGCGCGACCTTTCCGATTCCACCGTGGAGCGCAACTTCGGGGCCGCGTTCGCGCACAGCCTCATAGCCTGGCGCTCGCTGGCCGAAGGCCTGCGCCGCTCGGAAGTGAACGCCGCCAAGGCCGCGGAAGAGCTTGAGAGCCACCCGGAGATCTACGCCGAGGCCCTGCAGACCGTCCTCCGGCGCGAAGGCTTCAGGAACCCGTACGAAGCGCTGAAGGAACTCACGCGCGGCCGCAGGATAACGCGCGGGGACCTGGAGGCCTTCATCGGCCGGCTGGCGGTGAACGGAAGGGTGAAAAAGGAGCTTCGTGCGATCATAGCCAAGCCCTATATCGGCCTCGCAGAAAGAATAGCGCGTGAAATCGGAAGGGTTTAAGGGGCTAAGGGTTTAAGGGAACGGCATATCGATATTTCCCATACCCTTAAACCCTAAAACCCTTAACACCTTAGACCCATTTTGGAGGAAAAATGCCCGTTGACATCATCGTAGGCGGCCAGGCAGGCGACGAAGGCAAAGGCAAGATCTGCGCCTACCTGGCCTACAAGGACGACTACCGGTACGCGATCAAGGTGGGGGGGCCCAACGCCGGGCACACCGTTTTCTACAAAGACCGCATTTTCGCGCTTAAATCCATACCGGCCGGCTTCGTGAACAAAAAGACCAAGCTGGTGCTCGGCGCCGGCACCTACATAATCACCGACTGGCTTTTGAAGGAAACGGCCGAGACCGGCTCCGGCAACCGCCTTATCATAGACCCGAACGCCGTGGTGATAACCCCGCGGCAGATGGAGAAGGAGCGCGGCGACGCCCGCATGATGAAGCGGATCGGCAGCGTGGGCACCGGGCTCGGGGAAGCCGTGAAGGAGCGCATCGAAAGGAAGCCGATCAGGTTCGCCAAGGACGAGCCCCGGCTGAAGCCCTATGTCAAGGAAACCGCCGTCCTGCTGAACAACGCCCTGCGGCGCGGCGAGAAGATCCTGCTGGAAGGCACGCAGGGGATGAAGCTGTCCCTGCTGCACGGGGAGTATCCCTACGTCACCTCGCGGGACACCACCGCGTCGACTTTCCTGGCCGAGG
>CAZJUL010000461.1:0-468 GCA_964549095.1 uncultured Elusimicrobiaceae bacterium | reverse complement strand
CCCCAAATACGTGCGCGACGTTTACGCGATCTTCAAGCCGTACGTAAGCCGGGTGGGCCCCGGCCCGCTGGAGAACGAGGTCAGGGACGAGGCGGTACTCAACATCCACCATACCAAGGGCCGCGAAGTGGGGTCGGTCAGCGGGCGCCTGCGCCGCATCGGCGCCTTCGAAGAGCGCACCGCTTTCAGGACCGTATCCATCAACTCGGCCACCCGCCTGGCCGTGACGCACATAGACACTTTCGAAGGCAACGCCGCCGCCAGGAAGCTCTCCCAGTTCACCCCGGGGGCCAGGGCGTTCATAAAAAAAATAGAAGCCCTTTCGGATATCTACCCCTATCCCGAGCTGTCGCTTGTTTCCTACGGCCCGGGGCTGCTGGACGTGATAGACCTCAGGAAGCGCTGACCGCGGGGGGATTGAAAACCGTGAGTTTTAGACCTTGAAAATCCTCAGGCCGCGAGGTATAC
>CAZJUL010000460.1:0-2306 GCA_964549095.1 uncultured Elusimicrobiaceae bacterium | reverse complement strand
TGGCGCTCGCGCATAGCGCTCCGCCATTCGCCCGCTTCGCGGGTGAATCCTGCAGAATAATATTGTTCCCTGATTTTTCCAATGAAACAGATCTTTAGCTGCAGGATTCAGGCTAATAGTGTAAATCTTTTTCCTCAAAAAATCAAAATCCTATTTGGAGCGGGCGGCGGCGTGTTTGCCGAACGAGCATTAAGGGGTTTAGGCCCGTGGTTGGAGCGAAGTCGCTATCATTAGGCGACCGGCGAAGAATGTTTGAGGAGCGCACTGTGTGCGCGACGAGTTCTTCGCCGGCGGAAACCGCGGGCCTCTTCCCCAAACCCCCGGTCCCGCGAGTGAGGTGAACACGCCGCCGTCCGCGAACTCCTGCCCGGTTGGTCCGCGGTGTAGATTTGTTGTAGACTTATATTCCGGTGACGAACGAATGAAACTGACACTGCCCTCCGATCCGTCGGAACGCCGCGCCGCGGCGCTGCTGCTGCTTTTCGGCGCCGCCTGGCTGGCGCTGCGCCTTTTCCTCATCAGGGACCGCGTCTTCGACGGCGACGAACTGGAGCACCTGCACGGCGCCTGGCTGGTCTCACGCGGAAAAGTTCCGTTCCGGGATTTCTTCGAACACCACGGCCCCCTTTTCCCTTTCCTCCTGGCCCCGCTCACCGCGCTCATAGACGACCCGCTCCGCGCCGTAACGGCGGCGCGCCTCCTGATGCTCGCCATCACAGCGGCGGCGATGAAAGCCCTCTGGAACCTTACCCCGCCCGGCGCCGGCCTCCTTAAACGCGCACTGCCGGTGCTCCTGCTCTGCTCCTTCACGACCTTCGCTGAAAAATCCCTGGAAGTCAGGCCGGACGTACCGGCAATGGCGCTGCTGACCTTCGCCCTGCTGGCGGCTGCCGGCGACCCTTCCGCGCTGAAGGCCCGCCTGGCGGCCGGGCTCAGCCTGGGGCTGGCGTTCTTCTTCACGCCTAAAGCCGCTTACCCCGCGGCGGGCCTTGCCGCCGGCTGGCTCATAGCCGATATCGCCGCCGGCGCCCGCCTGAAACAGCTATTGCCGCGCTGGTCCTGCTTCCTGCTGGGCGCGGCCGCCCCGCTGGCGGGCGTCCTGATATATTATTACGCCAACCACGGCCTGCGCGCCTTTTACGAATGCTTTTACGTGTTCAACACGAAGTTCCGCCTCACCTTCCCGTTCACGGTATTCTGGGTGCCTTCTTATCTACAAAACCCGGCCGTCTGGACCCTGGGGCTCTCGGGGGCGCTGCTTTATCGGAAGGATCCCGTGAAGGTCTGCGCTTTCGCCGCGGCGGCCGCCGGCGCGGCGCTTATGCCGGTGGCTTACCCGCAGTATTACCTGCTGTTCGCCCCGCTGGTCTGCTTCTTCGCGGCCGGGGCCTTCGGCCGCCTGGCGGAAAAATACGACGGCAGGGCCGCGCGCGCGGCCCTGGCAGCGGGACTTTTCGTCCTGCTGCTGCCGCCGTTCCTGCGCCAGGCCGGCTCGCTGAAGCGCACCAACGCCTCCCAGGCGGAAGGCATCGGCTGCGTGATGGCCCGGACAGGCCCGGAAGACAGGGTTTTCGACGCCTGGACCGGCGATTCTTTTTACCGGCCGCACGCCTATTATTTCTGGTTCCTTCACGATGAAGTGCGGGCTATGCTCGCCCCGGCGGTACTGGAGAGGGAGGCCGGGCTGGCGCTGGCCGACGAACGCTGTAAGGGGCTTATCTGGGGAGATTATTTCAGCGCCCTGCCGGCGGGCGTGCTGGAGCTGGCCCGCAGGGACTACGCTTATTCCGGCTGCGGCCGGCTCTTCCTTAGAAAGCCGGCTCCTGCCGGCGGCGGTTCGAACAGGTAGGGTTACCTGGAATTTTCCTTCTTCTCGTCCAAAAATTCATCCATCAGTTTTCTGGATACCAGCGAGATCTCTATCTCTTTCTCCCCGTCGGGCTGCGCCAGGCCTGAAACGCCGAGCCGCAGCCCGGACGCGGTAGTCCACGAGCAGTCCAGGTCTTCACCGTTCCTGTATTTGCAGTCCGAGGGCCAGCCGAAGCGGCCGCTTAGGAGCAGCCGCAGCTGTTCCAGTTCCACCCGCGAAATATTGAGGGGCTTGAAGGACAGCGTTACCGAAACAAGCTTGTCGCGCATCAGGCGGAAAGACAACCGGTACTGCTGTCCGGCGGCGTCCTTTGAAAACCCGAGGAGGGACGGCCCCGTTTCGGCCAGGTCCGGGTAGAGCTTTTTCAGTTCGGCCGCAGAGGTTCCCCAAGGGGCGCCCTCATAGGCCAGCGCCTCCTGCTGCAGCGCCTTCAGCG
>CAZJUL010000459.1:1250-2309 GCA_964549095.1 uncultured Elusimicrobiaceae bacterium | reverse complement strand
AGTTGGTCGGGCACATGGAAAGGATCTCCACCAGCGAGAAGCCCTTGCCGTCTATCTGGTTCTGGAAGGCTTTCTTTATGGCGGCCTTGGTCTTCATCACGCCGGGGTTGGTGTGCACGGTGGTGCGCTCAATGTAGGTCGCCCCGTCTATGGTGGCCAGCATCTCGGACATCTTTATCGGGTAGCCGGCCTGCTTGGCGGTGCGGCCGTCCACGCAGGTGGTGGCCTTCTGGCCTATCAGCGTGGTCGGGGCCATCTGGCCGCCGGTCATGCCGTAGATGGCGTTGTTGATGAAGATGACCGTGATGTTCTCCGAGCGGATGGCCGTGTGGACTATTTCGGCCATGCCGATGGAGGCCAGGTCGCCGTCGCCCTGGTACGAGAAGACTATCGTGTCCGGCTTGGCGCGCTTGATGCCCGTCGCTTCGGCGGGGCCGCGGCCGTGCGGGCCCTGTATGGCGTCGCAGTTGAAGTACTTGTCCGCGAAGACCGCGCAGCCCACGGGGGCCACGCAGACGGTGCGCTCGCGGATCTTGAGTTCGTCCATCACCTCGGCTATGAGGCGGTGCACTATGCCGTGGCCGCAGCCCGGGCAGTAATGCATCAGGTCGGTGGTAAGCGATTCCGGGTTTTTATTTAACAACTGCATATTCGCGGGCTCCTTTTTTGACTATGTTCTCGATGGTGGCCGCCACTTCCTCGGCGGTGATGACCGAGCCGCCGGGAACGCCGTGCAGGTGCACTTCAGCGCGGCCGTTGATGCTCAGGCGCACGTCCTCTACCATCTGCCCGAGGCTCATTTCCACCGCCAGGAAGTTCTTCACGCGGACGGCGAGTTCCGCCAGGCGCGCCTTCGGGAAGGGCCAGAGGGTTATGGGCCTGAAGAGGCCGGCCTTTATGCCCTTTTCGCGGGCGATCTTTATGGCCGCGGTGGCGACGCGGGCGGAGGTGCCGTAGGCCACCAGGACTATCTCGGCGTCGTCGATCATCTTTTCGTCGTAGATGACCTCCGAGGCCTCGATCTCCTTGTAGCGCTTCACGCGCGCCTGGACCATTTTC
>CAZJUL010000459.1:0-1227 GCA_964549095.1 uncultured Elusimicrobiaceae bacterium | reverse complement strand
GGTCGTAGGAGCCAACCATCCGCTTGGCCCGGCCCTTGGCCACGCCCAGCGCCCACTCCGGCTCCTTCAGGGTCTTGGGGTCCACTTCCGGGTATTTGAATTCCACCGGTTCCATCATCTGCCCCGTAATGCCGTCGGCGAGTATCATGGAGGGGATGCGGTATTTGAAGGCGACTTCGAAGCACTTGTGCGGGAAGTTGGCCATTTCGCTCACGGTGTAAGGCGCCATCACGAAGAGCCTGTAGTCGCCGTGTCCGCCGCCGCGCGTGGATTGCCAGTAGTCGCCCTGCGAGCCGGCGATGTTGCCGAGGCCCGGGCCGCCCCGGGCCACGTTGGCTATCAGCAGCGGCAGGTCGGCGCCGGCGCAGTAGGAAAGCCCTTCCTGCTTCAGGCTGACGCCCGGGCTGGAGGAGGAGGTCATGCAGCGCGTGCCGGTGGCGGCCGCGCCGTAGATCATGTTAATGGCCGAGACTTCGGATTCGGACTGTATGAAGGCGCCGCCGGCAGCCGGGAGCCTCCAGGACATGTACTCGGGCACTTCGTTCTGCGGGGTTATGGGGTAGCCGGCGAAGAACCGGCAGCCGGCGCGCACCGCGCCTTCGGCCATCGCCTCGTTCCCCTTCATCAATTTTTTTTCGCTCATTTCATCAGCTCCTTATTTGTAGACCTTGATGGCAAGGTCGGGGCAAATGCGGGCGCAGCTCTGGCACGCTATGCAGCAGCCTTCCATGGAATCTTTGGCCGGGTAGTAACCGGTCTTGGAGAACTCGTCCGATTTTTCTATGCACTTCTTGGGGCAGGCCTGGATGCAGAGATAACAGCCTTTGCATCTCGCTACGTCCACTTTCATTTCCGGCATGTTGACCTCCTGTTGTAATGACCGCAGCTTCAATCTATTTTGAGCAGCTTCTTCGCCGCGGCGATGATCTCGTCGGGCTTGACCGGCTTTTTCAGCACCATCACGTTCATGTTCTTCGCCAGGGCATCAACGCTTTCGGGCATGCCGGTCGAGAACAGGATGGGCGTGGCGTCCTGGAAGAGGTTCCGCATCCGGTCGAAAACTTTCTGCCCCCCGCCGGCCGGCATGTCCACGTCCAGTATCAGCAGGGCCGGCTTGAAGGCCTGGAACTTCGAGACCGCGGAAGAGGCGTCCTCGGCTGTCTGTATGTCGAACCCGGCCTTGGTGAAGATCTCCTTGTAGATCTCGAGGATGCAGAGATCGTCGTC
>CAZJUL010000458.1:0-2310 GCA_964549095.1 uncultured Elusimicrobiaceae bacterium | reverse complement strand
GAGCTGGTCCTCCAGCTCCCGCCGCCTGCCCGTGTTCGCCTTCTCCTCTTTCTTGAGGCCGGCTATCTCCCCGCTTATCCGCTCCTCTTCTTCCCTGTACTTTTCCAGCTCTTTCTTCTTTTCGTCCAGCTGCTGCTTGATCTCTTCCAGGCTCTTTTTCTTGACGGAGATCTGGTCCGCGGCGCCTGCGGCGCCCGGAACGGCGGCCATTAGGAAAACGAGGAGCAGTATCAGTTGTGAGTATTTTTCCATTGGAAGATCACCCAGGCGGACAAGCCGCCCGCGGCGATTATCGCGGCCTGCGACAGGGGATCGGGCCAGAGCCACAGCGGGCTCAGGTACTTGACCGGGTAGACCAGCGCGTAAGAGACAGCCACGGCCGCGGAGCCGGCGCCCAGGCCGGCGAAGAACCAGTTCCTGTCCCTCCTGACGCTCTCAAGGAACCCCGCGAGCGTGTTCCTGTACGTGAGCGTCATCAGGGCCATCAGCACCAGGCTGACGAAGGCGAGGGCCAGCGCGACGAACATGTAGTGGCTGTAGAAAAGGGCGTGGAGGATGGCGTAGGCCTCAAGCGGTTTATACTTAATATCGGCCACTCCCGGCACCTTCCAGGCCGGCTCCACCCAGGAGGCGATGTTGCCCAGCGCGGCCTCGCCCAGCTCCGCCTCGAAGGTGTCCGGCATGGGGTTGGCGCCCATGCTGGCCACGGCGGCGATCAGGTCGGGGTCTTCTTCCTTCAGCTTTTTCAGCCGGTCGGCCTTGCTGATGAAAACGACCTCTTTCGTGCCCGGCAGCGCCCTGAGCTGCTCCAGCGCAGCGGCGGGCTCCTGCTTCTCCTTGTCGCCCAGGACCACGATGACCCTGAAATCCTCTTTCATTATCAGGGCCACTTCGCGCAGCTGGGCGCGCATGAAAAGCAGCGCCTCGGCCATCAGGGCGCCGGCGAATACGATGAGGAAGAGCACGCGGTAGCCCTTCCTGTCGGCTTTGCGGTGTTCTGCGTGGTGTTGTGCGTTTTCCATAAATGGTTAAAATACGGGACCCGGCGCCGGGGCGCGGCCCCGCGGGGGGCGGAGGCCCGAATTATTAATTATATATCTTTTGCAGGGCCGGCGGGCAAGATACCGCGGCTGTTACAGCGACTTGTCGTTGAACTCGACGGCCGCCACGAAAGGCGACCGGGAAAGCTCGCTCACCATGTCCACCGGCAGGCTGCCGGTCACGTCGAAAGCCGTGAACTTGGCGTGGGCGGGGTTTTGCGGCAGGCGGACCACGCTTTCGGAGGTGAAGCCGGTGCGGTCGTTGAGCCGCTTGAGGAAATCAGCCACGAACTCATCTGCGCGCTCGCCTGAAGGGGCCCTGAGGGTGAAGCGCACGTTCGTCTTGATAGGCATGCCGGCGGCCTTTTTTTCCATCGCCACTTTAAGCACGCCGGGGTGCCCGCAGATCGCGGTAAGGCTGGCGTAGGGGACCCAGCCCAGCAGGTAGGTCTTTTTTCCCGAATCGGTGAAAAAGGTCTTTTCGCCGGAAAATTTGAAGCCGTTGGCGGAGAGGGCGCTTATCAGGCCGGCGTGGTCGCCGGTTTTGGGCAGGAGGCTGATAAAGACGTAGTCGCCGACCTTGAAGCCCGTCAGGGCGTTGGGGTCCAGCGGCGCGACGAAGGCCGACAGCGGGCCGTTCTCGTTGGCGAAAGTGACTTTGTAATACTGGCCGGGCACGGCCGCGGCGCGCTGCAGCGGCGCGACGGGTCCCGGGACGGGCGCGGTCAGGGCCGGGCCTTTCAGGGCGGGAGCGTTCTTGAGGCCGGGGGCGGAAATGGAGGTAAGCGAGTCGCGGAGATCGGACGGGATCTTGGGGGCGTACACGGGGTTCTTATAGCCGTACACCATCTCGACGTAATCCTGCAGAGCGGGGTCCAGGTACGGGTTCAAGTTCTGGCTGACCGGGGCCTCCTGGGCGATAGAGGTTACCGAGAAGCACAGCGCCAGGAAGGCCGTGACCGCGTATTTTGACATTCGCATGTTTTCCATCCGAAAACAAAAAAATAAGGAAACGAAATACATTTCGTTTCCCCTGGTCACCCCGGATTCACAGGCCCGGGGGTGGATGCTCCTTCGCCTCATCGAAGGATTACAAAGGTACTATATGTATATTAGTTTACTTCATGCCGGAGAACAGCGGCAGGGCCCTGGGGCCTAAGCGGCCGGGGTAAAAGGACCCATGCCGGAATAGGACTTAAGGCCTATACGCCGACGCACTGGGTTCTATTTAGAAGTGCAACCATGGTTTAATATAGACGAGGTTGCATGG
>CAZJUL010000457.1:0-2313 GCA_964549095.1 uncultured Elusimicrobiaceae bacterium | reverse complement strand
TCCAGCGCGGCCGCTATATCGACCTCGGAACCGAAAACCGCTTTCACTTCATACCCGGTCATCATCTTCAGATCGTCCAGGACCACGATATTAAGCGGATCCTCCATGGCGACCTTAAGTTTGTTCTCCGTTCTCTCCACGGCTATAAGATTATAGCGGCGGGCGATATTTTCCGGGATGACTTTCACGACCTCCGCATTCAGCTCTTTCGCCGCCAGATCCACGAATTCGATGCCGAACTGTTTGCTCAAAAATTCCAGAAGCGCCCGCTCCTGTATGAACTTTTTGTGCAGGAGAACCTGGCCGAGTTTTCCGCCCCCGGAACGCTGCAGTTCCAGGGCCTCATTGAGCTGCTGGGACGTGATGAGGCCGGAGGAGACTAGCATCTCCCCGATCCTTTTTGAAATATTTATCGAGAGTCCTTTTTCTCCGGACATAAATTAAAGGGAATAGGTGCCAGGGTAGACAGAAGCTCCATGGAAGCCCGGCCGCCGGACTGATGAGAACCCGGCTTCCGGTCAGCTTTTGAATTTGCTGACCTGCTCCTGGAGCTTGTCCGCCTGGCCGGTCAGGGTGACGGCGGTATTGGCTATCTGCATCACCGCCGCCGTCTGTTCTTCCGCGCCGGCCGTAACCTCTTGCGCGGAGGCCGCGGTTTCTTCGGCCACGGCCGCAATCTGCTCCACTTGTCTGCTGATCCCTCTGACGGAGTCGGCCATTTCGCCGTAGCCGGCCTGCATCTTGGCGACCAGTTCCAGGACGGCTTTCGTCTCTTCTATGGATTTAGCCGACGCGGCAACCACGCCGGTCGTGTCGCCCTGTATTTCTTTGATAATGCCGGCTATTTTTTCAGCCGACTGGCTGGAAGACTCGGCCAGTTTGCGCACTTCGTCCGCGACCACGGCGAAGCCGCGGCCGGCCTCGCCGGCGCGCGCGGCCTCGATGGCGGCGTTGAGCGCCAGGAGGTTGGTCTGGTCGGAGATCTTGGTTATCAGCCCCACGATCTCGGAGATCTCCTGGGAGCGCTGGCTGAGAGTGTTGATGGAGCTGCCCGTCTCCTCGATGGTCTTTTGCACTCCCTGGAAACCGGTGTTCACCCGCTCTATATCGGCGCTTCCGGCCTCCACGGATTTATTCGCGCTTTGCACCAGAATGGTGATCTCCTGGGTGCTTTTGGCCACCTGGCTCGTGGCGGCCGCTATCTGCTGGACGGAGTGTTGTATTTGCGTCATGCTCTGGGACGCCTGGGTGGTTGTTTTAGCCACCGAACCGACCGACGCCCTGGTACTGCCGGCCAGCGACGTGACTCCGGAGATCAGGGTTTTCAGGTTGGACGACATGGCGTTGAAAGTCAGGCCGAGCTGGCCTATCTCATCGTCGCTTTTTATCGCCATAGCCTCGTGGGTGAGATCGCCCTCGGCAATCTGCTTAAGCGCGGCCATGACGTTGCCCAGGGGCACGGTGATGGATTTTTTTACGCTGCGGTAATATGCCGCGCCGCCGAGGAGCAGCGCGAGTATTCCGACCAGCGCGGAGACGACGATAGTTTTCAGAACGGCTTCCGAGATCGCATCCGTTTTGAAAGCTATCACCAGGGAACCGACCTTGTTTTCGGATACCATGACGGGGGTGGCGGCCATAAATACATTTTTGTTCTTTTCATCGCGCATCACCACAAACTTGTCCGCTTCTATCAACTTGGCGGCGACTCCTGTTTGGGAAAGATCTTTTTCTTTCATGTCATTGTCGCTGGAGGCCACGCATTTGCGCTCATTGTTGAGGAGGCAGGCGAACTTGATATCGCGATCGGAATTTTTGAGTTCTTCCAGGAACGAGGCAAGTTTATCCCATTCCCCCACCAGCATTGGATCGGCCGACGCGTGAGCGACGCTTGTGGCCATAGCTTTCGCCTTGTTTTGCTGGCTGGCTACCAACTGGCTCCGGCTGACCAGAATGCTTGCCGTCGCTATAGCGAAGATGACCAGTACGGTCGCCACAGCGAAGTAAAAAACTATTTTCCGGTTTATTCCGCCACTTGATGCGATGCCTTGTTCGGCCATATTTATCCTCTCTCCTCTTAAACAATCGCGCACGGAACCGCGGCACCGGACAACATCCGGCGCCGCGTGATCCTTACGCCACCCTTACGCTGCCGCCCGCTTTCTACTTCTTAAGGTCGCCCCAGTTCCTGATTTCCAGAAAGTTCCCGTTTTTATAGTGCGTGAGATAGACATTGTCGCTGCCTTCGTGATCCTGCGCCCCGTAGCTGAACAGAAGCCCAGTGCCCAACTGGCGTTCTTTTATGGTCTCGAT
>CAZJUL010000456.1:0-2315 GCA_964549095.1 uncultured Elusimicrobiaceae bacterium | reverse complement strand
ACACAGTGCGCTGCTCAAACATTCTTCGCCGGTTCCTAATGATAGGAACACCGCTCCAGACACCGGGCTGAAAACCTCCAAATGGTCGGCCGCAAGATTCCGCGTGAATCCGCTGAGAATCCCCCTTCACCCGCTCAATACGATCTATCACTCCCATTATGCGCGACCACGAGAAAGAGAATAAATTCCCGGGCAGGTATAATTTCCTGGGCTCGGCGCCGGGGGAAGAGGTGCGGGCCTGCGCGGAGCTGCTGAATATTTTGCCGGGAGATAAGGTAATTGAATTCGGCTGCGGCGGAGGGGAGTTCCTGGCGGCGGCTTTGGCCGCGGGGGCGGAAAGTGTGGTGGGCGTGGACACGGCGGTGATCCGGCTGGACCAGGCGAAGCTGCGGCTGAAGGGCGACTCGCGCGCGCAGCTGATAAAGGCTAATTTCGTCGATTTTGCGCCGGTAAACAGGGCGTTCACAAAGGGCCTGGCGCGCAAGTCGCTGCGGCTGCTTAACGAGAAGGAAAAGAACAGGCTCTTCAGGAATATCGGCGCGGGTTTCGCGCCCGGCGCGCTGTTCCTGGTAGACGACCTGGTACTGGATTTTGAGCGTTCCGAACTGGACCTGCACTGGCCGGGGCTGATGAAGGATTGCGCGGCCCATTACGGCGCGTCCTGGGAGCGCAGAAAGAACGAGGTAACGGCCTGGTTCAAGCAGGAATATCCCGAAGGCCTGAAAGCCTGGACCGCCGCCCTTAACGCAGGCGGCTTCCAGCTCCTCAAGCGCGTCCGCAAAACACCCTTCCAAAGCGCCCTCCTCTTGGAAAAACGCTGACCGCTTCGCCTGTCGATCATACGCTCAAAACCTTATCCGGGCCAGGCGAGAGGTAATTTAATATAATAACAAGGTCGCTGATGGATGGTTATGGAGGGAACGATGAAATTTACGGCACTGATCCCCTGCCTATTGCTGCTTTGCCCGACGCTTAACGCGGCGGGCACCGGAGAAGACATGAACAACCTGACAAAACTCGGCGCTACCGTGGAAAAGGACGCCAAATTCCCGCCGGTGATCTCGTACACGCTGAAGAACGGCCTGCGCCTGCTGATACTCGAAAAGAAATTCGTGCCGACCGTTTCCTTCACGATGATCTTCAAGGTCGGGAACGTGGACGGGAAGCCCGGCAAGACCGGCCTGGCCCACCTCTTCGAGCATATGGCTTTTAAAGGCACGAAGACCATTAATTCGGCCGGCTTCGTGAAAGAGAAGCCGCTGCTCGATAAAGTGGAAGAAGCGGCAAAGGCCCTGATAGCCGAAGAGACCAAGGCCGCGCCCGAGCCGGCCAAGCTGGAAGAGCTGCGCAAGAACCTGGCCGACGCCGAAAAAGCGGCCGACGCGATGATAGTGAAGGACGAATACTGGAAGATATACAACGAGCTGGGCGAATCCGGAATGAACGCGATGACCTCCACCGACTACACCGGCTACGTGGTCTCACTGCCCGCCAACCGGCTGGAGTCCTGGATGATAATAGAATCCGACCGGTTCAAGAACGCCGTGCTGCGGGAATTCTACCGCGAGCGCAGCGTGGTAATGGAAGAGCGGCGCATGGGCGAATCGGACCCGAACCGCCTTATGTGGGAAACCCTGTTCACCAACGCCTTCGCGGCCCACCCCTACCATAACCCGACCATCGGCTGGATGGACGACCTGAAGCGCCTGACGCGCACCGACGCGGACCAGTTCTTTCAAACCTTCTACGCGCCCAACAACGCCACGCTGGCCGTGGTGGGCGATGTGAACCCAGAAGAGGTGATAAAGCTGGCGGAGAAATACTTCTCTTCCTGGGAGAAACGCCCGCTGCCGGACCGGGACTATACCAAGGAACCGCCCCAGAAGTCGGAGAAGCGCATCAACGTGTTCTTCAAGGCCAAGCCGTCGCTGCGGATGGGCTTCCATAACCCCGGCTACGGCGACCCCGACATCTACGGCCTGATGATGCTCAGCGAAGTGCTCTCCAACGGCAAGACCTCGCGCTTCTACCGCAACCTGGTGGAAGGCAAGCAGCTGGCCCTTTACGCCAACTCCGGCCACTCCACGCCCGGCGACCGCTACCCGTCGCTGTTCGTCATCCTGGCGGCCCCGAAGGCGCCCCATACCATCGAAGAGGTGGAAGACGCCATCATGGCGGAGATAGACAAGGTAAAGAAAGAGCCGCCCACGCCGCTGGAACTGGAAAAAGTCATAAACAACTACGAAGCCACGCTGGTGCGGCAGCTGGAATCCAACTCCGGGCTGGGCATGAGCCTGGCCAGCAACCAGCAGATA
>CAZJUL010000455.1:324-2326 GCA_964549095.1 uncultured Elusimicrobiaceae bacterium | reverse complement strand
TGGATACTCGTGGCTCGAGCATTCCATGCTCAACCGGATAACCCGGTGGCAGCAGGACACCGTGGGCGACCATTGCGGCAAATTCCTGCTGCTGCGCGATAACGATACCGGTCGGTCCTGGTCCGTAACGCCGCAGCCGCTCAAGCCGGCTTTTCAGAAGTACAGCTGCGTGCACGGCATGGGCTACACGGTCTTCAACACGCAGGCCTTCGGGATAGAGGCCGAGTGGACCATCTTCGTGCCGCAGGGCATGAAGTGCGAGGTCTGGAAACTCAGGCTGAAGAATGTTTCGGGCAAGAAGCGAAATATCTCGCTCGTCAGCTATCTCGAGCTGCTGCTGGGGGTTTTCCCCGACTGGCACAGGGAATTCCACAATCTTTTCGTGAAGACCGGCTTCGACAGTAAGAACAACGCCGTGCTGGCCGATTCCAATCTCTGGACCGCGCCGCTGCCGGGCGACGCCGGCTGGAACAAGGGCTGGCCGTTCACGGCCGTTTTCGCGTCCAGCGCCAGACCGTCCTCGTTCACCTGCGATAAGGAAGAGATCTTCGGCGCGTATAACTCCTGGCACGACGCGCGCTACCTGAAAAAGGGCGGCCCGCTGTCGGGCAGGACCGGCATGGGCTTTGAGCCTGTGGTCGCCATGAACTTCGACCTGGCGCTCGCCGCCGGGGCCTCGAAGGAAATAAATTTCATGCTCGGGGCGCTGAAAAAAGACACTTTCAAAAAAGATTATCCCGCCTACCTGAAAGCCTTAAAGAAACCGGGGCTATTGCTGAAAGAGACCAAGGAACACTGGCTTGAGCTGTGCAACAGGTTCACGGTGAAGACGCCCGAGCCCGCCGTGGACGCTTTGATAAACTACTGGCTGAAGTACCAGACCATCTCCTGCCGCCTGCTGGGCAGGACAGCCTACTACCAGTGCGGCGGCGCGTTCGGTTTCAGGGACCAGCTGCAGGACAGCCAGATCTACCTGCCGCTCGAGCCGTCCAAGACCAAAGCCCAGATAAAAGAGCATTCGACCCACCAGAAACAAGACGGTACCGTACAGCACTGGTGGCATCCCATCTCGGAGGAAGGGCGGTTCACCGATATTTCCGACGACCTGCTCTGGCTTCCGTTCGTGGTCGCCGGCTACCTCGGCGAGACCGACGATTACGGCATCCTTAAGGAAAAAACCCCCTACTATGACGGCGGTTCCGGAACTATCTACGAGCACTGCCTGGCTTCCATCGAATGCGTTTTAAAACGCGTGAGCCCGCGCGGGCTTACGCTTATGGGCGAGGGCGACTGGAACGACGGGCTTAACGGCGTCGGAGTGAAATGGAAAGGAGAGTCCGTCTGGCTGGCGCAGTTCTTCGTGCACGTGCTCAATTCTTTCGCCGAGATCTGCGCCAGGACGGATAAGAACACCAAAAGGGCTTTGCGCTACACGGTCGAGTCCAAGAAACTGAAGGAAGCGCTGCTGAAACACGCTTTCGACGGCAAATGGTTCATGCTCGCCACAAAGGACTCGGGCGAGATCCTGGGCGTCGACTCCTGCAGGCAGGGCAAGATACATCTCAATCCCCAGACCTGGGCAGTGATAAGCGGCGTGGTGAAGGGGACGCAGGCCAAAGAGCTGATGGCCGTGACCGAAGCCAAACTGTACCGCGATTACGGCGTGCTGCTCTTCACGCCGGCCTATTCGGTGGTGGACAAGAACATCGGCTACCTTACCCGCTACGCGCCCGGCATCCGTGAGAACGGCGGCGTATACACCCACGCGGCCACCTGGGCGATCTGGGCGCAGGCGCTGGCCGGCAATACCGAAAAAGTTTACGACACCATGGCCCGGCTGTGCCCGCCCCTGCTGTCGATGAAGGACGCGGATAAATACAAAGGCGAGCCTTATGTCACCCCGGGCAATATAGAAGGCCCCGAGTCCATCCACGAGGGCAAGGGCGCGTGGACCTGGTACAGCGGCTCGTCCGCCTGGCTGTTCAAATGCGTAACGGAGCGG
>CAZJUL010000455.1:0-314 GCA_964549095.1 uncultured Elusimicrobiaceae bacterium | reverse complement strand
GCACGGCAAGCTGGTGGTGGACCCCAAGCTGCCGGCGCGCTGGAACGGATTCACTATGGAGCGGCTGGTGCGCGGCCGCAAGACCCGCATAACCGTGAGCAAACCCGCGGGCGCAGTGACGGACAAGTACAAGATCAAAACGGAGCTCCTGTGAAATCTTTAACCATTCCTGAAATGCGCGGCGGGAATTTCATCCTGGCCGGCAAGCCGCTCTTTATCTACTCCGGCGAGTTCCACTACTTCAGGTGCGACCCGAAGGATTGGCCCGAGCGGCTGGGCAGGGGCAGGGGAGCCGGGCTCAACGCCGTGGCCTC
>CAZJUL010000454.1:0-2329 GCA_964549095.1 uncultured Elusimicrobiaceae bacterium | reverse complement strand
ACGGCATTCTTTTCAACCACGAAAGCCCGCTGCGCGGCGAAGAGTTCGTGACGCGCAAGATCACCCGGGCCCTGGCCCGCATACTGCTGGGCGAACAGGACTGCCTGCATATGGGCAATATAAATTCCCTGCGCGATTGGGGCCACGCCAAGGATTATGTGCGCGCGATGTGGCTGATACTGCAGCAGAAAAAGGCCGAGGATTTTGTGATAGCCACCGGCAAGCAGTATTCGGTACGCAAGTTCATTGAACTGGCCGCCGGAGAACTGGGCATAACCATAGCCTGGAAGGGGAAAGGGGCGGCCGAAACCGGCGTGGTAAAGAGCGTAACTCCTCCGGCCGGTGTGTCTTCCGCCGACGTGAAAGTCAGCAAAGGCGACGTTATAGTGCGGGTGGATCCCAGGTTCTACCGCCCCGCGGAAGTGGAAACCCTGCTGGGCAACCCGGCCAAGTCCAGCAAGTTGCTTGGCTGGAAGCCGGAGTGCTCGTTCACGCAACTCGTTTCCGAGATGGCCGCCTGCGATCTCCGTCTGGCCCTTGGCGAACTTTGTATGAGGAAAAGCGGTTACGCCGGTCTGGGGAACCGCTGATGAAAAAAGCGCTGATAACGGGTTTCCGGGGCCAGGATGGGGCTTACCTGAGCCGTTTCCTGCTGGAGAAGGGCTACAAGGTTTATGGTTCCGACCGGGCCGGTGACTCAGGCCAGTGGCGCCTGCGCGAGCTGGGCATAGAGGGCCGGGTCAAGGAAATCCACCTGGACCTGCTTGAGACCGCTAATATTATCGACGCGCTGGAGAAGGTCAAACCCGACGAGATCTATAACTTCGCGGCCCAGAGTTTTGTGCTGGTGTCATTCGCGCAGCCCGTGCTGACCGCCGAGGTTAACGCCGTAGGCGTGGCCCGGCTGCTGGAAGCCATGCGCAAGGCCGCCCCTAAGGCCAGGTTCTTCCAGGCCAGCACGGCGGAGCTGTTCGGCAGCACCGGCAGCGCCCAGAAGAACGAGACCACCGATTTTCATCCGCGCAGTCCCTATGCCGTCTCCAAGCTGTACGCGCACTGGCTTACCGTGAATTACCGCCAGACGCAGGGCGTTTACGCCTGCAACGGCATACTTTTCAACCACGAGAGCCCGCTGCGGGGAGAAGAATTCGTTACCCGCAAGCTGACAATGGCCGTCGCCCGCATCAAGAAGGGCCTGCAGGAGAAGGTGACGGTAGGCAATATGGACGCGCTGCGCGACTGGGGCTACGCCAAAGAATATGTGGACGGTATGTGGCGGATGCTGCAGCAGCCGGCCGCCGACGATTATATACTGGCCACCGGCGAGGGGCACGCTGTACGCGAGTTTATACTCACCGCTTTCGCCGCCGCCGGTATAAGGCTGGAATGGAAGGGCAAGGGCCTGGCCGAGAAAGGCGTGGACGCCAAAACCGGCAAGGTCCGGGTCGAAGTGTCCAAAGAATTTTACCGGCCGGCGGATGTGAAAGAACTGGTGGGCGACGCCTACAAGGCCAGGAAAGTGCTGGGGTGGAAAGCCAAGACCAAATTCGGGGACCTGGCCGCGCTGATGGTGGACGCGGAGCTACGGCGCCTCGAAGGGAAAAAGGTGGATCTATGAAAGCGGTAATCCTTGCCGGCGGTTCCGGAACGCGCCTGTGGCCCGTTTCCCGCTACGGCCTGCCGAAGCAGTTTATCAAGCTCAATGGCGGCAAATCCCTGCTTTGCCAGACGGTGGAGCGACTGTCCGCCGTAGTGCCGCTGAACGATATCCTCGTGATAACCAATGAGGCCTACCGCTTTCACGTGCAGGAAGACCTGCGGTCCGTTTCTCCCGCGATAGAGAACAATATAATCCTGGAGCCCGTCGGCCGCAACACCGCGCCCGCTATCGCGCTTGTGATGCGCTACTGCCTGGAAAAGCTCAAGTGCGGGAAGAATGAAGTGATCTTTGTCTGCCCGTCGGACCATATTATCGAGCCGGTGGAAAAATTCGCCCGCTACGCCAAACAGGCGGAAACCGCGGCCAAGGCAGGCAGCATAGTCACCTTCGGTATTAAGCCCGGCAGGCCCGAAACAGGCTACGGCTACATAAAGAAAGGCGCCAAAGCCCCCGGCGACGGCGGCGTTTTCCGCGTAGAAAAATTCGCCGAGAAACCCGACCACAAGACGGCCGAGAAGTACCTGAAGTCGGGGAACTATTACTGGAACTCCGGTATGTTCGCCTTCACCATCGGGACTATGCTAGCCGAATTCAAAGCCTACGCTCCCGAGATCTCCCGGCGGCTGGGCGGAACGCTCGCGAAGATGACAGCCGATTTTACACAGATGC
>CAZJUL010000453.1:1876-2341 GCA_964549095.1 uncultured Elusimicrobiaceae bacterium | reverse complement strand
CCCGCGCTCGTCCGCCAAGTTCACCAAGCTGTCCCGCTACAGCTTCTTCGTGGGCGCGCTCGCCCGGTTCAACCTGAATTACAAGAAGCTGCACCCGGAAGCGAGGAAGGTCGCGGAAGCGCTGGACTTCAAGCCGGTCTGCCATAACCCCTACTTGAACACCGTCGCGCAGGTCATAGAAGTGGTGCACTGCTATCATCACGCGGTGGAGATCATAAAGGACCTCAAGAAGAACGGCCTGGATTACAAGGAAGAGGTGACGGTGGGCGTCAACGAGAAGGGCGTGGTGCCCGTGCGCGCCGGCACCGGCGTGGGCGCCGTGGAAGTGCCCCGCGGCATCCTCTACCACTGCTACGAGACCGACGCGAACGGCAGGATAAAGAAGGCCGACTGCATCATCCCGACCAACCAGAACATCAACAACATCGAATACGACTTCGCCAAGCTGCTGCCGGAGATAATCAC
>CAZJUL010000453.1:0-1866 GCA_964549095.1 uncultured Elusimicrobiaceae bacterium | reverse complement strand
GACGAGATACGGCTGCGGCTGGAAATGCTGGTCCGGGCGTACGACCCGTGCATCTCGTGCTCCGCGCATTACCTCGATGTCAAGTTTACCGAGTGACATAAAGGCGGCGCTGGCCCCGAAGGGCCGCACGCTGCTGATAACGGTGGGGAGCGTCCTGAGGGCCGACGACGGCGTCGGCCCTTTTATCGGGGAGAACCTCCGTTTCTCCGGCGAGGGCCGCAAGGTCATCAACGCCTACACCACCCCGGAGAACATAGCGCAGACCGCCATAGACTGGAAACCCGACAAGATCGTGCTGATAGACGCGGCCCGCTTCGGCGGGGAGCCGGGCGATTTCAGCGTGATCCCGCTTGAAAAAATCAACCAGTAGGCCGCGCTGTCCACACATAATTTCCCGCTGAGCGTCACCTTTTCGATAATCACACAGGACACCGGCGCGGAACTGGTGGCGCTGGGCATAGAGCCCGGCTCCATGGATTACGCCGAAGGCCTGACGCCGGAAGTGAAAGATTCGGCTTTGAACCTCATAGAATATTTTAATAACATAGACAGCGTTGACGGAAAATAACGGGATAGGATCTGAAATGACAGGAGCTACGCAGAAGCATACAGGGATAGGTATATACGGGGCGCTGTTCCCCGTGGCGGCCATAGTGGCGATGCTCGCCTACAACGTCAATGTCTACGGCGACAGCGCCGTGGCCGGCTCCAACCAGTTCATCCTGCTGCTCGGCGGCGCCATCGCGGCGCTGGTCGGGTTCTATCACAAGATCACCTACGACGAAATGCTGAAACACGTCTCCGGCAACCTTAAGTCGACCGCCGGGGCCATCCTGATACTGCTGATGGTGGGGGCGCTTTCCGGCGCCTGGCTGATAAGCGGCATCATCCCCGCCATGATCTACTACGGCCTGAAGCTCCTGAACCCCTCCATCTTCCTGCCGGCCACACTGCTGATCTGTTCCGTCGTCTCGCTGGCTACCGGCAGCAGCTGGTCCACCTCCGCCACGGTCGGCATCGCGCTGGTCGGCATCGGCAAGACCATAGGCGTCCCGGACGCCATGACCGCTGGCGCGGTCATTTCCGGCGCCTACTTCGGGGACAAGCTGTCGCCGATGTCGGATACCACCAACCTGGCCCCGGCCATGGCGGGCACGGACCTGTTCACGCACGTGCGCTACATGACCATAACCACCGTGCCCTCTTATATCGTCACCCTGCTGGCCTTCATAATCATGGGCTTCACGCTGGACCCGAAGGGCAGCGCCGATACCGCCGCTATCCTGTCCGCCATAGAGGCCTCGTTTTGCATCACCCCCTGGCTGTTCATAGTGCCGGCGCTGGTGATCTTCATGATAGTGCGCAAGACCCAGCCGCTGATAGCGCTGCTCATAGGCGCCCTGCTGGGAGGGGTCTTCGCCCTGGTTTTCCAGCCGCACGTGGTGGCGCAGACGACAGGCGTGGAAAAGCTGGATTTTCATTCCGCGTATAAAGGGATAATGAACGCCCTGACCGTCAAGACCTCGGTCGCCACCGGCCAGCCGGCCCTGAACGACCTTTTTTCCGCGAAGGGCATGAAGGGCATGATGGACACCGTCTGGCTGGTCATCTGCGCTATGGTCTTCGGCGGCGTGATGGAAGCCATAGGCGCGCTGCACAAGATAAGCTCCGCGCTGCTGAAGATGGCCAGTTCCGTGTTCGGCCTGTTCGCCAGCACGGTGGCCAGCTGCGTGGCGGTCAACCTGACCGCTTCAGACCAGTACCTGGCGATAGTGGTGCCCGGTAAGATGTTCTCCGAGCCCTTCAAGGATAAGGGGCTGGCGCCCGAGACCCTTAGCCGCACGCTGGAGGATTCCGGCACGGTCA
>CAZJUL010000452.1:0-2341 GCA_964549095.1 uncultured Elusimicrobiaceae bacterium | reverse complement strand
ACGCCAGCCAGCGGTTGGACAGCCAGCCCTGCGCGGGCAGGCCGACGTAGCCGAGCGCCAGGTTGAACAGGCCGAACTCCGGGTTGTACAGCCAGCGCCAGATCATGGCCACGGCCACCATGGTGGTGATGACCGGGATGAAATACGCCACCCTGAAAAAAGCCTTGAACCGCAGCAGCTGGGCGTTCAGCGCCAGCGCCATCGCCAGCGAAAGCGCGACGCTGACCGGGACGCCGATGAAGGCGAAGACGAGGGTGTTGCGCATGCCCGCCAGGAAGACCGGGTCGCCGAACAGGCCGGTGTAATTTTCCAGGCCGACGAAAACCACCTTGCTCCAGTCGTTGACGCCGTACATGTTCCAGTTGGTCATGCTGGCTATGAAGGATGCTGCTATGGGGATGAAAAGGAAAACGGCCAGTATCAGTACCGCGGGCAGCAGGAACAGGACGGCTACCGGCTGGAATTTACTGCGTGCCTGGGCGCGCTTGCCGCGCAGGTAGAGAACGGCGCCCCCTACGGGGATCAGGAAGAGCAGCAGCGATAAGGCGATCTTGAAAGCCGCGGACTGCTGCCGCTCCGCTTTAGCCAGGATCTTCTCTATCCGGGCGGAAAGTTTTTCCCTGGCGGCCTGCGGCGTCACCCGGCCGTTCACGGCTTCTTCCACCGCGTCGTTGATGCTGCCGGCGATGCTTTCCCATTCCGGCACCTGCGGCGGCGCTTTGGCCGTGTCCAGCTCTTTTCTGAAGGGGGCCAGCAGCGCATTTTTGGAAAGGGCCGGGGCGCTCCAGGCTTTGCGGAGATGTCGTACCATTTCGCCTGCATTTCCGGGCCGGCCATGAACTCCAGGAATTTCCAGGCCAGGGCTTTGCGCGGAGAGCTCCTGAACATTACCAGGTTGCAGCCGCCCATAAAAGAAGCGCGCCTTTCCCCCGCCGGCAGGGGGGCCGTGGCCCAGCGCCCGTTCAGTTGCGGCTTTGAGGTTTCAAGCTGCGAGATCATCCAGGGCCCGGAAATAAAAACGGGGAAGTAGCCGGACTCGAAAGCGGTGAGCAGGTCGGTATCGTTGCCGCCCTCTAGCGGCGCCAGTTTATCGTCGAAGAACTTCTTCAGGTAATCTATCGTGCCTTCGAATTTCCCGGCCGTGAGCGTGGCGCCTTTCAGCAGTTCGCCGCCGTTCTGCCAGTAGAACATCAGGAAGATCTGCCAGTCGTTGGTGGGCAGCGAGAACGCGTAGCCCCCCTCTTTGGAGCGCGCCAGCGCCTTGGAGAACTTGTAAAATTCCTCCCAGTTTTCCGGGAACTTTTTATAGCCCGCCTTCGCCGCCAGGTCCGTGCGGTAGAAGATAACGCGCGTATCCACATACCAGGGCAGCCCGTACCACTGATCGCCGGCAACATTCGATTCGCGCGCCCCGGGGAAAAAGTCCCGGGTATCCGGCCCCGGGGTCATGTAGCCGTTCAAGGGCTCCAGCGCGTTCATGGCCCGGAATTCCGGCATCCAGGTGGTGCCCATCTGGCTGATATCCGGGGCCATGTTCCCCACCACCGCGGTCACCAGTTTTTCATGCGCGCCGGTCCACGGGATGGCCTGCGTGATAATTTTAACGTCCGGATTTCTTTTTTCAAAAATGTCCGCGGCCTGCCGGATCAGCTTGCCTTCCGCGCCCATGGCCCAGACGGTAAGCTGCTGCTGCCCGGCGCGTACCTCGGCGCTGCCGAAGCACGACAGGACGGCCAGTGTCAGGATGATCTTGTGGCTCATACTTACTTTTTAACCTGTATCTCTCCCAGATAGGTGGCCGGCGCCAGGAAGAACCAGTTGAACTTGGCGTCCGAATTGAGGACGCGGTCGATATTGCGGGCCGCCAGTGAAAAACCGACCCGGCCGCCGCCTATGCCGAACGCGGGCCGCTCCAGGACAAGGACCGCCTGGTAACCCCGGGCGGTAACCGAAGAATCCGCGATAGTGCAGGCACCGGCCGTTCTTTCCGGGTGGAAGAATTCGCGCACGCGCACGCCGCCTTCCGGCGCCGGAGAAAGGATGACCTGGTAATCGTCCGCCCCGCCCCAGTCGAACTTGTTGTTCGTAGAGTCTATATAGACTTCCAGGGAATCATCCTCATACATGCGCTCCGCCGGATGAGCGGAAACCAGCTCCCTGTCGCGCACTTCAAGTTTAACGAACATATAGCGGCTATTGGCCAATATGTCGGCCTTTACTTTATAATCCGGCTGATGGTCGGAGCCGCTTTGCAGGTATTTGTGGTCCAGTTCGATGCCCTTCTTCGCTTTTTTCCAGATCGCGGCTGCAAGCTTGAGATCCTCCGGCCGGAGGGCGTCGC
>CAZJUL010000451.1:1989-2362 GCA_964549095.1 uncultured Elusimicrobiaceae bacterium | reverse complement strand
AGAAAACCCGGCTTTATGAAAAGGAAACGGCCGCCGAAGAAAAGCTGAACATGCGCCGGGAGGCCGACATTAATACGGTCATCCCGGAGCTGGACAAGCCGCGGCGGGTGCTGGTGCCGGTCAGGAACCCCAACAACCTGGTGCACCTCAAATCCGTGCTGGAGAGCACCAACGACGACGACACGGACATAGTGGTGCTGCTGGCGAAGATCACCAAGGGCCTGGAGTTCGGCCGCGAGCAGAACGTAGTGATGGACGAGGATAAGGAGCTTTTCCGCTCCGTGGTGCTGCTGGCCGAAAAATACGGCAAGACCGTAAAGCCGCTGCTGGTCTTCTCCAACGATCCCTTTTATTCCATAGCGCAGGTGGCGCA
>CAZJUL010000451.1:0-1979 GCA_964549095.1 uncultured Elusimicrobiaceae bacterium | reverse complement strand
GGCCGCCGGCGTGTCAGAGATAGTGATGGGCGTTTCCGGCGCCGTCGGGGCGGAGATACAGCTGGAGCGCCTGGCTATGGCCTGGGGGATGTTTCAGAAGCCGGCCGGCGGAAGCGCGGGCGTGACGGCGAAAATAATCTGGGAAGGCCGCCAGCTGACTTATAAGTTGTCCTGAGTGTCAGGCGCGGGCGGCATCCCCGGCATTGAGGTACCATATGGCTATAAGGCGCATCTGCAAGTACGGCGAAAAGGTGCTGGAAAAGAAGACGAAGAAAGTTGATTTCGAGAAAATAAAGAAAGACCTGCCGGCCCTCCTGCGCGACATGTTCGAAACGCTGGACCTGGTAGGCGGCGTCGGGCTGGCGGCCCCGCAGATAGGGCTGGAACTGCGGCTGACGGTCATCAAGATCAAAAAAGAGAACGACGAGTACCTGAAGCTGGTGCTGATCAACCCGGAGCTGGTCGAGAAGTCCGGCTCCAGGTACGAAGAAGAGGGCTGTCTCTCCTTCCCCGGCCTGTACGCGAAGGTCAAGCGGTATTCCAAGGTCAAGGCGCGCGCGCTGAACGAGAAGGGCCTGCCCATAGAAGTGAACGCCGAAGGGCTTTTTGCCAAGGCGGTGCAGCACGAGCTGGACCACCTGGACGGCGTGCTTTTCACCGACCGCCTGCCTTTCCTTACGCGCATAAGGCTTAAGCCCGTGCTGATGAAGCTGAAGCGGCAGTGGAAGAAGATAGATGAGACTAAAATAGCGCCAAACACCGGGGACAGACCTTGAATAAACTGAAGATAGTTTTTCTCGGAACGCCGGAGATCTCCTGCGGCTTCCTTTCGCGGCTGGCCGACGACGGCCACGACATAGCCGGCGTGATCTCCCGGCCGGACGCCCAGCAGGGCCGCGGCCTGAAGCTCTGCTGCCCGCCCGTCAAGGACAAGGCCCGCGAGCTCTGTTTTAGGGTTTTCCAGCCGGCCAACGACGCCGAGCTGGCGGCGGCGCTCTCGGATCTAAAGCCGGACCTCGGGGTGGCCGTGGCTTACGGCCGCCTGCTGAAAAAGGAAGTGCTGTCCTCAGCCCGCCTCGGCTTCCTGAACGTGCATTTTTCCCTGCTGCCCAAATACCGCGGCGCCGCGCCCGTGCAGCGCGCGCTGATGAACGGCGAGGCCGTCACCGGCGTCACCGTGTTCTGGCTGGACGAAGGGATGGACACCGGCCCGGTCTGCGCCTCCCGCGGGATCCCGGTGCTTCCCTCCGACGACGCGCCGGCCCTTTTTGAAAAGGCCGCCGAAGCCGGCAGGGATCTGCTCGCCGAGTGCCTCGGGAAGATAGCGGCCGGCGAGATAGTGCGGACGCCCCAGTCCGGGGAAGCCTCCCGCGCTCCCGTGATAACCGTCGCCGATTCTTTCCTGGATTTCTCCGGCCCCGCGGCGAAGGCGTTCAACCTGGTGCGCGGCCTGGCCTGCGGCCCGCGGGCCCGTTTCGAAGCCGTGGTGAACGGCAGGAAGACGGCCGTGCAGGTGCTCCGGGCTTCCCTGGCCGCGTCCTCCTCCCCGGCCGGAAAAACCGCCGCGGCCGGCACGATAACGGCGATTGAAAAAGGAAAAGGCTTTTTTGTAAAATGTGGCGACTCGGAACTGCTCGTCGAGGAAGTCCGGCCCGAGGGAAAAAAGCCGATGAAGGCCCCGGATTTCCTGAACGGCGCGCGGCTTAAGCCCGGGGACGCGCTGCGGATGTAGGTCGTCGGGTATAACGGTTTTTCCAGGGAGCTAACGTGAACGTAAAAGAGGTTTTCAACAAGCATCTTGAAGGCGCGGAGGACAGTTTCTTCAGCCCCGGGTTCCTGCTGAAGATAGGCGGCGTGGCGATAGTCCTTTTTTTTCTGACCTTCTTTTCGTTCTCCTGGACGATGGAATCCGTGATACACAACAGGAAGGAAGTCCTGGTCCCCGACATCAGCGGCAAGTCCGCGGCCAACGCCCTGCA
>CAZJUL010000450.1:0-2365 GCA_964549095.1 uncultured Elusimicrobiaceae bacterium | reverse complement strand
GCTTCTTCCAGCTTTTCGCGCCGGTGCGCTTTAAGCTCGGACTCTACGGCCGTATTTACAACTTTGACAGCATCCTGTCGCAGACATAACGCTAAATGGTAAGTATCGGACAGGGGAGCGGAATTATCTGGCCGAGGCGGTTTCGGGCTGGACCGACTTTCCGGCGGACCTGTTGTTCATGTCCGCCCAGGGATCGTCGGAGTCGAGGGCCTGCTCGGCCAGGCCGGGGCAGGTGATGAAGGCGCGGGCTTTTTTCACGGGATTGACGCTGTTCAGATAGAAGGGCTTGAACTTTCCGTTCCGGAAATCCACGGTTTCAACTATGCGCTTGTAATCGGAATTCAGTTCGCCGGTGTGGTCGGAATAGATTATCTCCAGGCGGCAGCCGGTGCGGTCGCCGTCCAGCGACTTGAGCCACAGGCGCGAATCCCCGAGATCGCCCTGGAAACGCCGGCTCTGTATGATCTCCAGCCGGTCGCGGAAATCCTCGTTCAGGTTCAGGTAAACCTCAGGCAGGCAGTAGTTGCGGTCTGGCGTGAAGGTCAGGTAATCCTGGTTCTTTACCGCTTTGGCCAGCTTGGCACCCACCTTGCCGCCGGTGGAATTCACCTTGTCTTCCTGCGGCTCGCTCCCGGGCGTAAGCACGTGCGAGCCGGCGCTTTCTATGCTGCCCACTATGAACGCCCGCAGACCGCCCCTGACATAGCCGTAAAGCATTATGCCGTGGAAATGGTACCACGCGCCGTACTTGTCGCCCTTGCCCTGGTAAAAATTGCAGATGTTGGCCAGCTTCTTGGTGACGGCCAGCTGGTCGCGCTGCGGATGGCGCCAGTAGTCGGAAAGGATGTTCTCTATGGTGAGGATGGAAAGGTAAACCTCGCCGTTATTCAGGCGGTAGCTGTGCCGGAACGCCTCATCCATCGTGACGCTGCCGTCGGGGCGCGAGAGAATGTAAGCGATGAGGTAGTCTTCCTTGCCGGTCTTGAAGTGGCGGGAAGTGACGCCGGAAGCAAGGGCGGTCAGCAGCTTGGTGAAGGTCAGCGGGATCATCTCGCCTTTCTCCCGGCAGTAGGCGGTGAATTCGGGGCTCCAGGCGTGCGGCGTGCCCAGCTGCGGGGTGAGGCCGTTGAGGTCCTTTTCCTCTTTCATTATCTGGACCAGCATCTTTATCATTTCTTTGACGCGGAAAGGGTTCACGCGGCCTTCTATCATCAGCTTCGAATTCTTGAGCTGGAGCAGCAGGCGCTCTTTTTCGTCCTGCGGTATGTCCTGGGCCATTATGTCGGCCTCGGTAGGCATCGCTACGGCGGGGTCCTGCGCCGGCGCTTCCGGCGTCACCGGATTGATATCGCCGTAGGTGCCGCCGTTGGCGTCGCCGTTATCCTCCGCCACGCCGAACAGGACGCGGAAAAGGGTCTTGGGAATGCTCTTGGTGTAGACCGTGAGGGCCACATCGCTCTGCAGGTCCGAAACCTGGTAGGAAACCTGGCGGTATTTGCGGGCGAAATTCAGGGTGCCGTCAGTGCCGGGGATATCGATGGTCCCGCCGATGATATTTATCTTCTGCGCGGAGCCCGGGCTGCGCTGCAGCAGGGGGTCGTAGCTCTTTTCGTCCAGGTAGTAGTTGCGGGAGGCGGAACCCTGCGCGCCCGGAGTTTGTACGGCCTGCTGTACCGCGGGGACCCGTATCTCGCCGGCGCCGCTTATGTCGGAGGCGTTCATGGCTTCAAGCTGAAGGGCCGGTGCGCAAAGGGGGAAAAAGGGAAGGAGTGCCGCCGCGCTAAAAACTATCCTTTTGAACATGCTTTTCTCTCCTGAAAGATCCGCCTGATATAATTTAGCAGTTAATACGGGAGATCAGGAGTGAAGAAAGGCCTA
The DNA here is from genome assembly GCA_964549095.1 of uncultured Elusimicrobiaceae bacterium. GTDB lineage: Bacteria > Elusimicrobiota > Elusimicrobia > Elusimicrobiales > UBA9959 > JAHJSU01. The sequence goes on along the minus strand of CAZJUL010000450.1, from coordinate 487 downwards.
ATTCCCCGTCCTTATTGGACCTAGCCGCGGCTGGGCCCTCCGAAGCCGCGGCGTTAACTTTATACAGGCGGGGCCGCAAAAGAATATATAATATTCAGGGAAAACCATATGACACAGGAAAAACCGCCGCGCCGGAAACTCCCGCTCCATATCCTGATCTTCATAGGCATGGGGGCCGGCGTACTGCTGGGGCTCGCGGCGCGGCTGATATTCGGCGAGGGCGAAACGCTGTCACGGCTGGTTTCCGGCTTCGCCCAGCCGATCGGCCAGATCTTCCTGCGCATCATTTTCATGGCCGTGGTGCCGCTGGTTGTGGCCGCGGTGGCGCTCGGCGTGGCGGAGATAAAGGACGCGGCGCGCTTCGGGCGCATAGGGCTGCTTACCCTGGCGCTGACGCTGCTGTTCTCAGGCGTCGCCGTCCTGATAGGCGTTTCCGCCGCCAACTTCTTCCGCCCCGGCGTGGACATAAGCCCGGACTCGCGCGCGA
>CAZJUL010000449.1:0-2369 GCA_964549095.1 uncultured Elusimicrobiaceae bacterium | reverse complement strand
GATCTGCGGCTTTTTTGCCTTGTTTATCCGCGGCGGAACAGTCGATTTTTTTGTCCATAAGCAACTGCACTATGCCGGCATTTCCACGCATGGCGGCCAGCATAAGGGCGGTGTTGCCCTGGCGGTCGGAGAGAGTCAGGGACGCGCCGGCGTCGGCCAGTTTGCCCGCGACCGAAGTCAGGCCGCTCCAGGAGGCCCACATAAGCGCGGTCCAGCCGTCCTTGTCCCGCGTGTCCAGCCCGGCGCCCGCTTTGATGAAAAGCTCGGCGAACGGGGCCCGTTCGGCATCGGTTTTCTTCATCCGCTCTTCTCCGGAGATATTCGCGTAGGCTGTCCACATCAGCGGCGTGCGGCCGAAGTCGTCGGGCAGTTCCAGACGGGCGCGCTGATAGGCCTCAAGCGAGGGATATCGCGTTCCTGATCCGGCGAGGCCTTTGTCGCCCAGCAATTCCCGCGCGGCGGCGATATTATTCTGGAGCATGGCCGTAACGACGGGGTCGGCGTCCACGGTCTTCTTAAGCGATTTGAAGAACATGTTGCACAGCGTGACGAACATCGTAGACACCAGCATCAGAACAGCCGCGTCTTTGATAATAGGCAGATATTTTTTCATAATGATTTCCTTATTTCAGGCGGCGGAATCCTCCATAGCCTGATCCGGCTCGCCGGAGACGGATTCCGGTATGTCGTGCACCTCATGCCTGGTTTGAGCCCTTTCCCCGTTGAGGACGCGGCGCATAGCTATTACCGCGACAGGGCTGAGCAGGGCGGCGACCAGGTACAGCATCCACATGAACTCCGGCGAGCGGCCGTAGGCGATATTGCCGGAATCTATCTTGGCGCGGATGCCATCGTAGCAGTAGCCGGAGACCAGTATGCCGCTGATGAAGCCGTTTATCGGTTTCGCTATGAACATCGGCAGGGCGGAGAGCCCCATATACGAAGCCACTTTCTCTTTGGGCGCGACCACCGAAATATACTCGGTGAACCGCGGAGAGAAGATAAGTTCCCCGAACGCGAATACCACGATCTGCGCCACTATCACGAACAGGTACGCCTCCGAGAGGTTATGCACTCCGGGCAGGCCGATCATCCAGCGGGCGGGCACGGCCATGAACAGCAGCGAGACCGCCGACACGGACATCCCCACCACTATCAGCTTGAACGTGGAGAAGCGCTGTATAACGGGGATCAGCAGTATCAGACCCACCACGATAATGACGGGGTTTATAGAGTTGGCCAGGCCGAGCGCGAAGTCGGAGTACATCACGCGGGTGTAATACTTGGGCATGATGAGAAACTGGTTCGTGAACACCAGGCGCACGCCGAGTGTAAGCGCCAAAAACAGGATAAGCTTGAGGAACGCGCTTTCTTTCCACACTTCCTTGAAGATGGCAAGCGGCCTGCGCGTAAGATCGGCGTGAGTGCGCTCGCTTTCGTCGGCGTAGTTGTGTTCGTCCACAAAGGTCGAGACGAAGTAGCAGCAGGCCGCCATAACGCCGCCGAACGCGAGTATGGCCAGATTGCCATTGACCTCGCCCAGCCAGTTCCGGAACCCGTCGGTGACGGCAAAGCCCGCCAGCACCGCGCCCACGTTCATCAGCAGGTAATAGACGTTGAATCCGGTGGAGCGGTTGTCTTTAGTGGTGAAACGGCGCACGCCCACGGGGATAGCCGTGACCATAAAGGCCGTGCCGAACGAAAGCAGCAGTATCAGGGCCATGACGGTGTATTGCAGCGCGACGCCATTCAGGAACATCGGCGCCAGACCCATGCCTCCGCGCGCCAGGCACAAGGAGCCGGCCGCGATGAAAAAACTTTTGCGCATGCCGATAGCGTCGCAGATCGAGCCCACGCCCAGCACGAAGGCGGTGACATAGAGAGTGAAGATCCCCACCCACGCGCCGGACTGCATATCATTGAAACCGCAATTAAGGCTGAGGTAAAGCGTGATGACATTTATCATCGAGAAGTACGCCAGCCCGTCCATGAACTGTATGGCATTGGTCAGCCAGAAATCCCGGCTCGCGGTTTTGAGGACCTTAAATTCCGCGAAATACGACACTATTTTTTTCAGCATAGGCTCCAGTACCCGCTTTGGTATATTGATGTCCGCGGTGGCATCGGCGAACACACATCATTTTACTATAAATGTTATGGCGTTGAACCGGCATCCGACTATCCTTGGCGCCGGATAGGGAACCACGCGCTTATTGCCTTTCCGATTCTTGGTCTCAGGACAGCTATGGTGAAAATAACAATTGAGGATCTTGTGGCGGCGGGGGAAGTTGTAGGTGGCCGTGCCTTTGATGATCTGCTTGGCAGGTTTGTTGACGAGCAGGCGGAGATACTTGACAAGGGCGAGCGAG
>CAZJUL010000448.1:0-2372 GCA_964549095.1 uncultured Elusimicrobiaceae bacterium | reverse complement strand
AGGCCAGCTGGCCGGCGGCATAGCCCACGATTTCAATAATATACTTACCGCTATCATGGGTTATTCGGAGTTTCTCCGCGCGGCGCTGCCCGCCGGCGACCCGAAACTGGCCGATGTGGAACAAATACAGCTGGCCGGGGAACGGGCCGCCGCCCTGACGCAGCAGCTGCTGATCTTCAGCCGAAAGCAGGTGGTCAAGTTCAGGGCACTGGACCTGGACCGGATAGTCCCCGAAACGGTAAAGATGGTCCGCAGGATGATCCCGGAGAATATAGAACTCAGGACCGCCCTGGATTCCGCTCCGGCGCAGGTGCTGGGCAACCAGGGACAGCTGGAACAGGTGCTTGTGAACCTGGCGGTGAACGCCAGGGACGCCATGCCGGACGGGGGAACGCTTACTTTCGTGACCGCCCGGGAGGAGCTGGATGATTGTTGCGCCGCCACCCATCCCGGCGTGGCTCCCGGCAAATATGTCAAGCTGGCGGTAAGCGACACCGGCCGCGGGATGAGCCCGGAAGTGAGAACGCACATATTCGAGCCTTTTTTTACTACCAAGGAACAGGGCAAGGGAACCGGCCTGGGCCTTTCCACCGTTTACGGCATAGTAAAGCAGAGCGGCGGCAGCATTTTAGTGGACAGCGAGCCCGGCAAGGGCTCTTTGTTCAGGATCTATCTCCCGGTCTCCGTCGCTAAAAAGGAGGAGAGCCCGGCGGCAATACCGGCCCCTTCCTCCAACAGCGGGACTGGAACGATACTGCTGGTGGAAGACGACGAGGCCGTGCGCAGGTTCGCGGCCCGTCTCCTGTCGCAGAGCGGGTACACGGTTTTGGAGGCGGCAACGCCCAAAGAAGCTATAGCGCTTTGCGAACTCCGCAAAGACATCCGCCTGATGCTCACCGATATCGTGATGCCCCAGATGAACGGTTATGAACTGGCCAAGATCACGGCCGCTATGAATCCCGGGATGAAGGTGGTCTTCATGTCCGGCTACACCGACAGCGCCATAACCCGGGAGAATGTCCTTGCGCCAGGCACGGTGCTCCTGCAAAAACCACTGAAAACAGAAACCGTTCTGAGTACGCTCAAAAAAGTCCTGGAAGGAGTAACGCCATGAATCAAGTATCCGTCGCCTTAAAGGCCGAACATCCGGTCGAAACCGGAAAAAGCGGCGCAGACATCACGGAAACCGCGCGCATACTCATCGTGGACGACGAGGCGCCGATACGGGAGCTTTGCCGGCGGGCGCTGGCGGACACGGGCGCCGCCGTGGAGACCGCTTCCGGCGCGGAAGAGGCTCTGGCCGTGCTCCACGACGCCGAGTTCGATATCATCATCACGGATATACATATGGGGGGCCCGCGGTCGGGCGTGAACCTGGCGGAGGAGGCGCGCAGCCGCTGGCCGGATACCGACATCCTGGTGATTACCGGCAAACCTCCCCTGGACACCGCCATCCCCGCGCTGAAGACCGGCGCCGCCGACTACCTTATAAAGCCGTTCACCATTGCGCACCTCCAGGACGTGGTAAGCAAGCTGCTGGGAATGCGCCGGCTCAGGCGTGAACTGGAACGCGAGAAACTTTTTTCCCATAAGCTGGCCGAAGACTATGCGGTGCTGCAAAAAGTGGAGCGGCTCAAGGCCGGCATCATCGGGAGGGTAAGCCACGAACTGCGTACCCCCGTGACCATAGCGCGCATGGCCGCTGAAGCCATCCGGGACCAGGTTTCTCCTTCCGGCCTGGTATTCTACTCAAAGATCGACAGCGCTCTGCGCAGGATGCAGGCCACCGTGGAGGACCTGCTGCTTTTCACCAAAACCCAGGACGAAGACTTCCGGATAGACAAAGCGGAAGTGGACCTCTGGCCTGTCCTGGAAGGGCTCGTTGCCGAATATCGGCCGCTCTGGGAAGAGCGCGGATTGCGGGTAGAGAACCGCCTGGAGGGCGAAAAGCGGCCGCTGCAGGCGGACGCGGTACTTATGAAAGCGGCGTTCTCGCGGCTGCTGCTTAACGCCATCCGGTTCAACCGCAAGGGCGGCTCCATCTTGATATCGGCCCGGTACGGGCCGCAGGAGGCCTCCTTCGCCTTCACCGATACGGGAGACGGGATCCCGCCCGGGGAGCAAAGTAAGATCTTTGACGGGCTTTACCAGGTGGCCGACCACCTGACCCGCAAGGTGGGCGGGCTGGGCGTCGGACTCGCCATCGCGCGCCGTATAGTCGAGGCGCACGGTGGAAGCGTCTCCGTGGAAAGCGCGCCCGGGACCGGCAGCACCTTTACGATATTCCTTCCGCAGCAAGACGCGGATACCGGCAGACCGCAGCCCGGTGGCGCCCCGGGACACAGGGCCTGACAGGCAGGGTCAAGATGAGG
>CAZJUL010000447.1:1915-2394 GCA_964549095.1 uncultured Elusimicrobiaceae bacterium | reverse complement strand
AGATAGAGATAGAGAAGCCCGAGAACCGCCGCCTGCTGCTGCCGCTGACCAAACCCTTCCGCTGCCCCCCGCCCGCCGAGCTGGCCGGCTGGGCGGCCAAGCTGGGCTACCGGCAATACTATTACGCCCCCGAAGACTACCTGGCGGCCGCCGGGCAGGCCGAAGTGGAGAAGTTTTTCTCCGTCAAAGAGCAGCCCGGTTTCATGGATTATGTTTACGACGCCCCGGCCCTGGCCGCGCTGGACGGGCGCAAATACGCCAAGAAGCGGAACCTGCTCTCTCAGTTCAACAAGCAGGTCAAAGAGGTGCGCAAGCTCCGCGTGGAGGCCATAACGCCCGAAAACAGCGCCCTGTGCGCGGGCCTGCTGGACCAGTGGGCGGCCGACCCCGAGATCGGCGCCCGGCTGGATATGCTTAACTGCGAGCGGAAGGCCATAATGAACGCGCTGAAGCATTTCCGGCTGCTGGAGATGCGGGGC
>CAZJUL010000447.1:0-1905 GCA_964549095.1 uncultured Elusimicrobiaceae bacterium | reverse complement strand
ACAAAATGGCCGGGTTCGCGTTCGGCGGGCGGCTGTCGAAGGATGTTTTCGTGCTGAATTTCGAAAAGGCGCTGGACTCGGTGAAAGGGCTTTACCAGTTCCTGGACCGGGAGCTGGCGGCCAGCCTGGGCGGCGATTACGCCTTCATTAATAAGGAAAGCGATCTCGGCAAGCCCGGCCTGGCCAAGACCAAGGAATCCTACTACCCCTGCAAAAAAGTAAAGTCCTACACCCTCACGCTGAAATGAAATAAGGGGACGCTGATGACTAAATGACTAACGCCCTTTAGTCATTTAATCATCAGCGTCCCCCTTTTAAAACAAAAACCCCGGCTCTAAGCCGGGGTTTTTGCTTTATCAGGAAACCGTTTACTTATGCGGGTTGGCGGTGTAGTCCATCATCACCAGAGCGGCCTTGATGTTCTTGGTCACGGCCTTTTCTATGATGGCGGCGCCGGGATAGAAGCCGCTGCCTTCCAGCTCGGTGGTGAAAGCGAAGATGCCGGCCGCGTCGTAGGCCCAGTCGCAGGTGTCGCCGGTGGCCACGTACATGTCGCTGGATTTCTGGGGCTCGTAGCCGCACGCCGCGGCCATCTTGCCGGCTATGTTGATGACGGCCTGGTTATCCTTGGCGTTCGGCAAGGGGCCGTCGTTGCCGCCGTACGGGTACATTATGGTGCCGGCGTAGGAGTGGTAGCTGTTCATCGTCTTCAGGTTCTTGCGGGCCCCGACGAAATTCTTGATGGCCAGCGATTCCGGCTCGGAGAAGGCCGAAGGTCCGCAGTAAGTGTCGGCTGAAGGATAATGGGAGGTGCCCTGCCCGCCGAACCAGGAATCGTAGTTGCGGTTCAGGTCCACGCCTATGGACTTGTCGGAATTGACGCGCATGTTCTTGCGCTGCCATTTATAAGAGCCGGTCTTGATGTCGTATTCCGCCCCGTCGGGGTTCAGCATCGGGATGATGTAGATGTCGAGCGTGGAAATATATTTCTTGACGTCCGCGTCGTTGCGGTGGTCAAGCAGGTAGGCCACCAGCAGGAGCGGCACTTCGTTGGACAGGTGCTCGCGGGCGTGGTGGTTGCCGATATAGACGGCGCCGGGCTTGTCACTGGCCTTCTGGTCCTTGGCCGAGGTGTTGATGCGCAGGCACCAGATGTCCCGCTTCTCGACGGTCTTGCCGATGGAGAACAGCGAGGCGATGTCGGAATGCTTGGAGGCCAGGGACTGTAAAAGGGTGTTCGTCTCCGCGTAGTTATGGTAGGCCGCGTCCGCCGCGGGAAAATCCTTCTTCGCGGAAATGCTGTTTTTTGACTACTTTGTAGCCTTTCTGCGAAAGCGTCCCCAGCAGCGCCGAGGGGACCACGCCGTTCACTGAAGTCTTGTTGATCTCCACGATGTCCATGCCGGCTTCCAGCAGCTTGGTGCGGGCGCGCTTGTCGGAGGCCTGCACGCTCACCCAGTAGCGGTCGTCCTGCTGTTCGCCCTCGCGGTATTCGGGCGCCGGTGGCACGGGCATTTCCAGGCCGGCCGTGTATTCTTCGCTGAATTGTTTCATCAGCTGGCTGAAAGAGAGATTGTCGGTTTCGTCCGCGGCAAAAGAAAATGAGGCGCAAAGCAGGAGGGGCAGCAGTACCGGGGCTAGTATTCTCTTCACGGGCAAACCTCCGGGCAAGTTGACTTAAATCAAGACTACTATATTAATTATAAGCCGAAATGCCCACAACGGCAAGGCCATAGGGCCTAACGCGGCATAGGCCCTTTGGTCCTTGTTCTGTCAAGACTTGACAAAATCGGCCCGCGGCCCGGTTCCTGGCGGATTTTTGCGGCAACAGGCATCAGGACCCCGGGTACATCAGCCCTTTCAGGCCGAGGAAAAGATACCAGGCGCCGGCTATAAAAAGGGTCA
>CAZJUL010000446.1:0-2403 GCA_964549095.1 uncultured Elusimicrobiaceae bacterium | reverse complement strand
CGCCGCCGCGGGGGCCCGATACGGGCACGGCCGCCGCGTTGCTCTCGAGCAGCTTTTCAAGCGAGCCGTCCTTTTTCCTGGCGTAGACCGCGGCCGCGCATTGCGCGCCTTCGGCCGGCGGCTGCAGGTAGGCCTTGCCGGAATCCCAGGCGGCCCCGGCTTCGGCCGTCAGGGATCTCTCGCCGGAGGAAGAGAGGCGCACCAGCACGCCGGGCTCGTAAACCCCGGACTCGAACGCCTCCGCCTTGGCCCTGTTCCAGGTCCAGCACACGAAGGCCGAGGACGGGCTTTTTACAAGCAGCCAGGCCTTGTCGCTGGGGGGCTGGGAATTAAGTTCGTCGGCCATAATGTATAAGTATAATTTACTAAATTTTTCCGCGGTTGCTTACAAATATTTTTACCGGACCGCGGCGCGCTGAAACTTTCCGGCCGCCGCTCCGTATTTATTTTGACGGCGCCGTCGCGGTCTTGACGGAAATATCCGCCAATTATAAAATATTTTCGTAATGGAGGCACATCCCATGAAAAAACTTGTTCTCCTCATCATCCCGCTCTTTCTCTGCTCCGCCGCGCGCGCGCAGGACGAGGCGCTGAAAGTCCAGAAGGTTTTCAACGAAGTCGCCGCCCGGGCCAAGCCGGCCGTGGTCAGCCTGAAGGTGGTGCGGGAGGAATCCGAGACCGTCATAGAACCCGAATTTTATTTCGGGTACGTGATACCGCGGGAGCGGACCTACAGCCACAACACGCAGGGCGTCGGCTCCGGCTTCCTGATAGACCCGGACGGGCACATCCTGACCAATTACCACGTGGTGGAAGGCGCAACCCGCATCCGCGTCTCGATGGTGGACGCGGCGGGAAAAGAAAAGACCTACATGGCCTCCGTCGCCGGCGCGGACCCGGCGCTGGACCTGGCCGTGCTGAAGATAAAGTCGCAGGACAGGTTCCCGTTCCTGGAGCTGGACGCTTCCGACGCCCTGAAGGTCGGCGATTTCGCGCTGGCCGTGGGGTACCCGTTCGGCTTCAGGCAGACGGTGACCTCGGGAATAATTTCGGCGCTGAACGCCGGCATGAAAGTGGAGGGGCGCAAATACGAAAAGCTCATACAGACCGACGCGGCCATCAACCAGGGCAACTCGGGCGGCCCGCTGCTGAACCTGCAGGGGAAGGTTATAGGCGTAAACACGGCCATCTTCTCCCCCAACGGGGCTTTCGCCGGCGTGGGCTTCGCCATACCCGCCGCGGAGGCCAGGCGCTCCCTGCCCGACCTGCTGGCCGGCAGGGAGGTGCAGCGGGGCTGGCTGGGCGTTTCCATAGTGGCGCTGGACCCCGTTATGGCCGCGCGGCTAGGCCTTGACGCAGTCTCCGGCGGGCTGGTCAACGCCGTCGCCAAAGGTTCGCCCGCTTACGAAGCCGGGCTGCTGCGCGGCGACGTGATAACCGAATGCGACGGCGAACCGGTAGAAACCGAGGACGACCTTTTTTACCGCACCTACACCAGGCGCCCCGGCGACCTGATAGAGCTTACCCGTATAAGCAAGGGAGCGAAGAAGAAAGAAAAGATAGCCCTGGCCCGCCGCCCGGCTCAGAACGCGGCCGTGGTCTATACGGCCGGCCGCGGCAAAAAAGCCGCCGCGGACCCCGGCAGGCCCGCGCACTCCTGGGAGGGCCTGGAACTGCGGTTCGCCGACGGCGGCGCGCTGGTGGAGAAGATCAGCCCCGACTCGAAGCTGTTCGGCTACCTGCGCAGGGGCGACCTGATAAAGGCGGTCAACCGCAGGGAGGTCTCCTCGGCCGCGGCGCTGAAGTCCGTTTTCGGGGCGGCCAGCCTGCCGGAAGGCGTGCTGTTCGACCTGGAGCGCGACGGCGAGGGCAGATATATAAGCGTGCAGGTGAAATGAACCGCGGCGCCGGGAGGGCCGCGATTTTTATATAATTATCCCCGGGGGGACATATCGCCTTATGGCCGACGACGCTAAAAAGATACTGGTAGCCGACGACGACCCGGGCACCAGGGAGTTTTACAGGCTGTGCCTGGAGGACGCCGGGTTCCTGGTGGAGACGGTGGAGGACACCGCGGCCGCCGTGGTAAAATGCCTGGAATTCGAGCCGGACCTGGTAATGCTGGACGCCGATATGCCGGGCGGCGGCGGGATGAAGGCCGTAGAGCAGCTCAGGGACATACTGGTGAAGGGCGTACCGGCGCTGTTCGTGACGGGCATGCCCGAAGCGGTGGATGTTTTCGCCTGCAAGCACAATATCCGTGTCCTGAAAAAGCCGGCGTCCACCGCCGTCCTCCTCAGGACCATCAACCTGCTCCTGGAAAAAGCCGGGCTCGAAAAAGAGTGATCAGTGTTTGAAGTGGCGGACGCCGGTAAGGAGCATGGCGGCGTTCTTTGAATCGCA
>CAZJUL010000445.1:2206-2412 GCA_964549095.1 uncultured Elusimicrobiaceae bacterium | reverse complement strand
ATCGCGCTCTTCCTGGGTTTTGGCGTTCCGCCTTTCCTCCGCAAAGCCCCTCATCATCTGCCGATAAGGATCCTGCCGCGCCACACCTCCCTTATCCGCTTCTTTATATGGATCGCCGGAAGTGTCCTGCGCGAAAGCGGTTGCCACTGACATAAGCGCCAAGGCGCCAGCGACAATAGTTATCTTGTTGATCTTGATGTTAAACA
>CAZJUL010000445.1:1858-2196 GCA_964549095.1 uncultured Elusimicrobiaceae bacterium | reverse complement strand
GTATCGGCCAATGCAGACATCTCCTGGGGCGGCACATTCCCCGCTCCTAATACTACCGCCGCCATTGACTTTCCGCTGGCGTATGGTATAATACCCTTAATAATTAAGGGTATTATACATGACAAACAGCCGCCACAACCATAAAGGGACATTTGAGCACCTCTATAAAATCGCTGAGGGGCAAAGTGGTTATTTTACAACCAAACAGGCTGAAGCGGCCGGTTTTAGTCAAAAAAATCATGGCTACCATGTTCGAACGGGCAACTGGATAAGGGAACAACGTGGAATCTATCGCCTGGCCAAGTTTCCACCAGCGGAACGGCCGGATCTCATGTTTT
>CAZJUL010000445.1:0-1848 GCA_964549095.1 uncultured Elusimicrobiaceae bacterium | reverse complement strand
TGACGGTACCGCGCTCTTTCCAACGAAGAAGCGATCGATCTAAAATCCCGGTCCTTCACCGGGGCAACGTACACAAAGACGATATTGAGATCAGATTCGGCGTTAAGGTAACCAAGGCGCTAAAAACCATCGCAGATCTTCTGACAGCCCGCACGGTCGAGATGGATCACATGCAGCAAGCGGTGAAACAAGCGTTCCAGCGCGGGCTCATTACCCGCGCAGAACTGAAACAAGCCAAACGGATTTCACCCGCCATCAAGAAAGAAATAGAGCAACTCAGGGGAGACCAATAATGGACAAGCTGAAGAAGTATGACACCCCGACAGCGTTTCGCCGCGCTCTCGAAGACCGGCTCAAGCAAAAAGCAAAAGATGAGAAATTAGATCTTCAGCGCCTCCTGAGAGGAGTAGCTTTCGACCGCCTGCTGGCCCGCCTGTTCGCCCGAAAGGACGCGGCATGGATTCTTAAGGGCGGCTATGCCCTGGAATTGAGGATGAAGGAAGCCCGCGAAACCAAGGACATAGATTTAGCTCTTCGGCATTCCTTGGGCACGGAGAAAGACCAGCCTCTTAAAGTGATGATCCTTGAGGCGCTCGCAAAAGCTGCGGGCCAGGATTTGGGCGATTTCTTTTCGTTCAATATCGGCGAAGCAATGCTGGACCTGGATGCGGCACCTTATGGCGGAGCCCGCTTCCCTGTAGAAACCCGCCTGGACGGCCGGAGTTTTGTGCGATTCCACATAGATGTCGGAGCTGGCGACGTGGTGCTTGCGCCGTTTGATGTGACGCAGGCCCATGACTGGCTGAAATTCGCCGGAATACCCGGCGCGGAGTTTCCCACTATTTCGCAGGAGCAGCACTTCGCCGAAAAGCTGCACTCCTACACTTTACAGCGCCTGATGCCGAACTCTCGCGCGAGGGACCTTATAGACATGCTTCTGTTGATCGGCTCCGGCAAGATGGATCGCACCAAAGTCCGCCAGGCACTGAGCGCCACCTTTAAGCGCCGAAAGACGCACCCCTTGCCGGAGTTCCTCGACAAGCCGCCCGTTGCCTGGAAAGGCCCCTTCGGGGCATTGGCCGGCACGTGCGGCCTGTCAGAGGACTTAGATGAGGCGTTTAAAGTTTTAAACGCCTACTATTCAACGTTGCCAGCAGAATAGAACTCCCCCTCACCCCAAAGATACATCCCCCTCAAAGGGGCCCCTATAGGCTGTAATACCGGCATTTGCTTCTGGATGGACACCCATATGGACACCAACGCCTAAAACAGACACCTGCCTTAAAATGAAAACGACGACAATTTTTTAAGGATTGTCGTCGAGAAACTAAAGACCTGGCAGAAGTGTTAACGCTTTTTCAAAAGGATATAGACCGGGCGGATCTTCTTGTCGCGCATTGCATGAATTATGACGAGAATGTTCTCGGTGCGGAATTTCTACGTTGCGGGATGAAAAACCCCTTCCCGGCCAAGAGGAAGCTCTGCACTATGCAAAGCACAGTTGATTTCTGCGCCATACCAGGGAAGGATGGTTATAAGTGGCCTCAACTTTCAGAACTACACCGTAAATTATTCCACACCGATTTCCCCCGCGCCCACACCGCCGGCGCAGATACAGCTGCCGTCGCAAAATGCTTCTGGGAATTGAACCGCCTGGGGATTCTTAAGGCATAAATACCCCCATCAATAACCTTTGCCACTTGACGAGGAAACTTTGACCTGATATACTGGTTGTAAGAATTTATTAACAATTGTTAATACTTTCTAACAATATGACACAAAAGCTATCCGCGCTCTCCCTGCTTAGTCAAAAGTCACCGGCGATAATCCTGCGCTTCCTTTGGAAGA
>CAZJUL010000444.1:0-2416 GCA_964549095.1 uncultured Elusimicrobiaceae bacterium | reverse complement strand
CAACGGTGTCGGCGCCGGAGGCCATTATGACCACGACCTTGTCGGCGTTCGGATCGCCCACGTAGTCGAAGAGCGAGTACTTGCGGCCGGTCAGCTTTTCGAACTGGTCGAAGGTCGCTTTCATGATGCCCGGCAGTTCGGTGTAATACTTGTTGATCGCTTCTTTGCTCTGGAAGAACACGTCCGGGTTCTGGGCGGTGCCCTTAAGGGTGGGTTTCTCGGGGTTCAGGCCGCGGGCCTTGTGGTCGGCTATCAGCTTTTCGTCCAGCATCTTCTTCATTATGTCGAAGGAGAGGACGTTGACCATGTTGAGCTCGTGGGAGGTCCTGAAGCCGTCGAAGTAGTGCAGGAACGGCACGCGGGACCGCAGCGTGGCGGCCTGGGAGATGAGCGCGAAGTCCATCACTTCCTGCGGGTTAGCGGAGGCCAGCAGCGCCCAGCCGGTCTGCCGGCAGGCCATCACGTCGGAATGGTCGCCGAAGATGGAGAGCGCGTGGGTGGCCACGGCGCGGGCGGAGACGTGGAAGACGGTCGGGGTCAGTTCGCCCGCTATCTTGTACATGTTCGGTATCATCAGCAGCAGGCCCTGCGAGGCGGTGAAAGTGGTGGTCAGGGCGCCGGCGGTAAGCGCGCCGTGCACCGTGCCGGAAGCGCCGCCCTCGGACTGCAGTTCTATCACGGTCGGGACCGTGCCCCAGATGTTCTTTTCCCCCTTGGCGGACTTGGCGTCCGATATCTCGCCCATCACTGAAGAGGGCGTTATGGGGTAAATGGCTATTATCTCGTTGGTTGCGTGCGCTACGTGCGCTACAGCGGTGTTGCCGTCCATTGCGGTCATGTTTTCGGGCATAAGCTAGTAGTTCTCCTTTATTTTCTCAGGGCAAGTCTTCGGGTGCTGCATGAGGAATACTTAAATTATATCATTTTCGGCTTGCGGCTGGAATACGCGGCCCTTCTCCGGGCCCCGGGCCGCGTTAGCTGGGAAAAGGACGGGTTTTAAGGAAAGATAAGAGGGAAGATAAAGATACAGCAGGGGCGGCCGCTCAGAACGGCCGTTCCGGGGCCCGAAAGGCCGCCCGCTTTACCGCAGCAGTGCCCTGGCCGTGCCTCCGCCCGCGCCGGTGTTGACATTCTCCAGCCATACGCCTATACTGGCCCCCGGCGCCGGAACGGAGGTGCCGTTGGCGGTGACGCCCCTGGCCCTTCCGGCGTTAGTGCCGCTGGTTACCACGTGCTGTCCCCGGTATACTGATATGCTGGTGTCAAGATTTACGGTCACAACTCCCCCTATGGCTATCCTGCATAACGCGTTCGCTATGCAGTTCGCGTCATAGAGGATTCCCAGCACGGTGGCCGTGCTGGCCTCCGCTGCCTGGGTGAAGGAATTGTTAACGCCGGTCCCGTCGGACAGGTCGGCTATCACGATGGCGCCGGAAGACAGGGTCGCGCCGCTGTGGTTCGAAAGCCAGATAGTCATCGGCTGGTTGCCGGTAACGGTCCCGTCGCCCAGGACCACGCTGCCCTTGGCGGTGACGCCGCCGGCCGCGACTATAGAGTTGGTGACCTCCAGGTCGGTGAACCAGCCTTTGGTCAGTCTGGCGCCGGTTGCGCCAAGCGTGCCGGTCATGGTGATGTTATTGGTGCCCATAGCCAGGGTGCCGCCCATTGTCAGCCCGGTTATGCCGGACAAAGCGCCGGCGTTGATAACTAAACCATTGATAGTGTTGCCGGTGGTGGGGCCCGTGATCGCGCCTGACAGACCCAGGGTGGTTACGCCTGAAAGCGCCCCGCCCATAGCCAGCGTGGTCACACCGGAGACCGCGCCTGCCGCCGTGACGTCGAACCCGGCCGAGTCGACCGCGAAGTTCCCGCCTCCGGTCTGCGTATACGCCCCGTCATTGGTTATGCCGGTAATGCCTGTCAGGGCCCCGGCCGCGCTTATATCCCAGTCGTTAGTGTTGATCGCGCCGGTAAGTGTGAAGTTTACCGAACCCCCGGTCTGGGTGAAGGTGATGCCTGCCGCCGCGCCCGTCAGGTTGAGCGCGGCCGCATTGGCATATGAATTGGTCAGCTGGTTGTTCAGGCCCAAAGTGGTCACTCCGGAAACCGCGCCGGCGGTAGTGACGTCGAATCCGGCCGAGTTGACCGAGAAATTCCCGGCCGCCACCGCATAAGCGAGATCACCGCTGCTTTGCGAATAGCCGGTTATCCCGGATAAGGCGCCTGAATTAACGATCAGGCCGTTTATAGTGTTGACAGTAGTGGGGCCGGTTATGGAGCCGGACAGCCCCAGGGTTGTCACGCCGGAAAGCGCGCCGCCCATAGCCAGCGTCGTTACCCCGGATACCGCGCCGGCGGTCGTAACGTCGAACCCGGCCGAGTTGACCGAGAAATTCCCGGCCGCCACCGAATATGC
>CAZJUL010000443.1:0-2418 GCA_964549095.1 uncultured Elusimicrobiaceae bacterium | reverse complement strand
CAGCTGCACCCGCTCACCTGCGCGGCGTTCAACGCCGACTTCGACGGCGACCAGATGGCCGTGCACGTGCCCATCAGCCAGGAAGCGCAGATGGAAGCGCGCATGCTGATGATGGCCACCAACAACATCCTTTCCCCGGCCTCCGGCCGCCCTATAGCCAACCCGTCCCACGACATGGTGCTGGGCGTGAACTACCTCACCAAGGTCAAGGCCGGCGAAGCGGGCGAAGGCAAGGTCTTCGGCTCAAGGGACGAGGCGCTCTCCACCTACGAGCACGGCAAGGTGCCCGGCAACGTGTTCGGCGCGAAAGTGAAAGAGACCGACGGCCAGCCGCATAAAGAAGCGGACGAAAAGCTGGGGCTGCACGCCAAGATACGCGTGCGCGGCATCACCACCCTGGACGCCAGGCCGGTGGCCGAGTGGAACGAAAAGAACAACGACTTCACCACCGTCGGGCGCCTGATTTTCATGGGCCTCCTGCCCAAGAACCTGGACCCCAAGAAATTCAACAGGGTCATCGGCAAGAAGGACCTCTCCAACCTGGTCTACGAAAGCTTCAAGAACCCGGAGATCGGCCACCACGAGACCGTCCTGCTGCTGGACCGGCTGATGAACATGGGTTTCCATTACGCCACCGTCTCGGGCCTGAGCATCTCGCTGAACGACATGTCCATCCCCACCAAGAAGGCCGAGCGCATAGTGAAGGCCCAGGGCCAGGTGCGCGCCATCGAAGACGAGTTCGAGGGCGGCATGATCACCGACAACGAGCGCTATAACAGGATCATCGACATCTGGACGCACGTCGGCGACAAGGTCGCGGACGAGATGTTCGAAGAGATGCAGAAGCAGGAGCGCAAGGTCTACACGGACAAAGAGCCCCGCTTCAACTCCATCTTCATGATGGCCGACTCGGGCGCCCGCGGCTCCCGCCAGCAGGTAAAGCAGCTGGCCGGTATGCGCGGCCTCATGGCCAAGCCCCAGAAGAAGGTCACCGGCGGCGTGGGCGAAATTATCGAAAACCCCATCCTGTCCAACTTCCGCGAAGGCCTCACCGTGCTGGAATACTTCATCTCCACGCACGGCGGACGCAAAGGTCTTTCCGACACCGCGCTGAAGACCGCCGACGCCGGCTACCTGACCAGGCGCCTGGTCGACGTGGCCCATAACGTGGTCATCACCGAAGAGGACTGCGGCACCATTAACGGCGTCGAGGTAATGGCGCTCAGGAGCGGCGACGAAGTTATAGAGTCGCTGGCGGAGCGCATAGAGGGCCGCATAGCGCTGGAGGACATAAAGATCCCCGACGCCGAAGGCAAGCTGAAGACCATCGTGAAGCGCAACGCGCTGATAACCCAGGAGAACGCCAAGCTCATAGAGAAGTCCAGGGGCAAGGACGAGGGCGTGTTCGTGCGCTCCGTGCTGACCTGCGAATCGGACGTGGGCATCTGCGCCCACTGCTACGGCCTGAACCTGGCCACCGGCAACCACGTCGAAGAGGGCGAGGCGGTCGGCATCATCGCGGCCCAGTCCATCGGCGAACCCGGCACGCAGCTGACCCTGCGTACCTTCCACATCGGCGGCACCGCGTCGCGCGTGCTGGAACAGTCCCAGGCCGTGGTCAAAGCGCCCGGCAAGGTGGAATTCAGGGAACTGCGCACCATCAAGAATTCCGAAGGGAATAATGTCTGCGTCTCCAGGGGCGCCGTGATCCTGGTAAAGCACTCCGACAAGACGCTTGAGGAATTCAAGATCAATTACGGGGCCAAGATAGCCGTAGAGGATAAGGCCTCCGTCAAGGCCGGCGACAAGATAGCCGAATGGGACCCCCACACGGTGCCCACCATCGCCGAGTTCGACGGCAAGATCAAGTACCTGGACGTCAAAGAAGGCGTCACGCTGCACCGCGAGCGCGACAAGGTGACCGGCCTCATCGAGAGCCGCATCATCGAGCACCGCGGCACCAAGCGGAACCCCCGCGTGGTCATAGAGGACGGCGGCAGGACGGTCGCTTCGCACGCGCTGGCGGCTAACACCATCCTTTCCAAGGAACAGAACGAGGAAGTCAAGAAGGGCGACGTCATAGCCAAGATACACCGCGACGTGGCCAAGAGCAAGGACATCACCGGCGGCCTGCCGCGCGTGGCCGAGCTCTTCGAAGTAAGGCGCCCCAAGAACGCCGCCATCATCACCAAGATAGAGGGCATAGTGTCGCTGGGCACCACCACCAAGGGCCTGGTGGAAGTCTCCGTGAAGAACGAGGAGACCGGGCAGGTAGAGGCCTACGCCATACCCTACGGCAAGCACCTGGTGGTCTACGAAGGCGACCGCGTCTCCGTGGGCGAAGCCCTGACCGACGGCGCCGTGGACATGCACGACCTGCTGGCCGTGAAAGGCATCAAGGAAGTGCAGAACTACATC
>CAZJUL010000442.1:0-2435 GCA_964549095.1 uncultured Elusimicrobiaceae bacterium | reverse complement strand
TGGTGCTGCCCCTGGTGGCGATAGTCTGCTCCGTGTTCCTGCACAAGAGCTCCACGCTCTTCGTGACGGTCAGGAAGATAGCCAGCGAGATCTCCGGGTTCCTGAGCGAGCACGTCAGCGCCATCGGCCTGCTGCAGGCCTATAACCGCGAAGGGATGGCGGCCGCGAAGCTGGACGCCGTCAACAAGCGCAAGTTCGACGCGGAACTCGCCGCAGAAATGATGGCGATAGTCTTTTTCCTGACGATAATAATGCTGAGCCCGATCTCCATAGCGATGATACTTGGCGTGGGCGGGGGCTGGGCCCTGGCGGGCAAGATCTCCATCGGCACGCTGGTGATGTTCATCTTCTACATAGACCGGCTCTTCGAGCCGATCTTCCGCCTTTCCGAACACATCAGCATCATACAGCGCTCTTTCTCTGCGGGGCACCGCATAGCCCGGATAATGGAGCGCCGGCCTGACATCATAGACGTACCGAAGCCGCACTTCATCCATTCCGTGCGGGACAGCATCGAATTCCGCGACGTCTGGATGAAATACGCGCCGGACGGGCCGTGGATCATAAAAGGCGTTTCGTTCACGCTGAAGAAGGGGAAAAGCCTGGCCATAGTCGGGGAGACGGGCGGGGGAAAGACCACCATCACGAACCTGCTGTTCAGGTTCTACACGCCGCAGAAGGGCCGCATACTCATAGACGGGACGGACCTGTCCGAGATCAGCCTTAACTCGCTCAGGACGGCCATAGGCCTGGTGCACCAGGACATCTACCTTTTCCCCGGCACGATAATGCAGAACCTGAAGCTGATGGACGACGCGATACCCGACGCGATGGTGCACGACGCCATAAAGACCATAGGCCTGGAAGCCTTCTTCAAGCACCACAGCCTGTCGAAGCAGGTGGTGGAAAAAGGCGTGAACCTTTCCGCCGGCGAAAAGCAGGTGGTCTCGCTGGTGCGCGCGATGGTCTTGAACCAGGAAGTGCTGGCGCTGGACGAGGCCACTTCCCACATCGACCCTTACACGGAGCGCCTCATAAACACGGCCATGCAGCGGCTTCTCGAGCGCAAGACCATGATAGTGATAGCGCACCGGCTCTCCACCATCAAGAACTCCGACGAGATAATGCTGATCTCCGATGGCGAGGTGAAAGAGCGGGGGACGCACGACGCCCTGCTGGCGCAGAACGGGACCTATTCCAAATATTACAAGCTGCAGTTCGGCGAGAATTAGCTTATATGCTTTTTACCCTCAAATGGCTCCTGCCCCACTGGAAACGGCACCGCTACCGGATGCTGGTCATTGTGGTGCTGGGCCTGTTCAGCGCGGCGCTGAACGCCCTGTACCCGTACATCATAAAGGAGATCATCAACGGCCTGAACGGCGGGATAACCCGGGACCTGCTGCGCCGCGACATCTACCTGATCCTCGGCGTCGGCATCGCGGGCGCGGTGGTGAACATCGCGGCGCAGCGCAACCGCGCCTACATGAACATGCGCCTGGAATGGGAGATGCGCCAGCAGGCCTTCGAGCACATCCTGAAGCTGGACCAGGCCTTCTTCCACCGCTTCACCACGGGCGACCTGGTCACGCGCCTCGTAGACGACATCTCCAACAAGATCTCCTGGTTCTCCTGCTCGGGCGTGTTCCGCTTTATACAGTCGGTCTTCACCCTGATCGCCGCCATCGGCATGATGCTGTTCCTGAACCCCTGGCTGACGCTGTGGGTGCTGGCCCCCGCGCCGTTCCTGCTGGTCGCCTCCATCAAGACCGGGCGCCGGCTGGAGGCGCGCTACGACGCGCTGCAGAAGACCATCTCCCTGATCTACGATTTCCTGGAGACCTGCTTCACCGGGATAAAGCTGATCAAGGCCAACGCCAAGGAGAACGCGCAGGGCGCCTTCTTCGCCGCCAAGGCCGACGCCCAGCGGGACGCGGAGGTCTCCGTGGCGCGGCTGGACATAGTCTTCTCCTATTTCTACCATTCCGCCAACTTCATTTCGGTCTCGATGGTCTTCCTGGCCGGCGGCCTGATGGTGATAAGCGGGAAGGCCAGCCTGGGCGACCTCATCGCCTTCTACTTCTACGCCGGCATGATCATGATGCCGCTGATGGACATAAGCCAGTTCTTCGTCTCGGGGAACAGGGCTGGCGCCTCCATCAAGCGCGTGGACGAACTGCTGCAGGCCAGGTCAGCCGTGAAGAAGCCGGCCGCACCGGCGCCGGCCCCGGCCCGCGTGGAATCCGTGGAATGCCGCGGCGTGTCCGTGGTCACAGGGAAAGAAGGGGTACACCTGCTCAAGGGGATCTCTTTCCAGGCGAAGCGGGGCCAGCTGGTTTCCGTGGTGGGCAAGATCGGCTCCGGCAAGAGCAGCCTGCTGGCCGTGCTGACGCGCTTCTCGGAATTTTCCGCGGGCGAGATACGGCTTAACGGCG
>CAZJUL010000441.1:0-2439 GCA_964549095.1 uncultured Elusimicrobiaceae bacterium | reverse complement strand
AACTCGGCGCGGCCCTGGGGTCCGAGGCCCTGCCGCAGCTGCCGCAGTCGGACCCCCGGACCGAAACCGGCAGGATAGTCGCGGCCATGCGCGGCACGCACGCGCGCCTGAAAGCCGAAGAAGCGCGCCGCAGCGAAGCGGAAACCCAGAGGGCGGATTTTTTCGCGATGACGGTACATGACCTCAAACAGCCCCTCACTTCCCTGAAAGCGGCGCTGGACATGCTGCTTCCGGACGAGGAAAGGAAGAATTACACGGCGGAGCAGATAAGCGGCCTCGCGGCTATCGCCGGGACCTCCCTGAAGATGCTCAACACCATGGTGGTGGACGTGCTTAACATGGCCAGGATGACCGAACGGGATTTCGTCCCGGAGAAGGCCCGGATCCCGCTGGCGGCTTTGATGCGCGAATGCGCGGACGAAAACTCCGTCAGCGCGGCCGCCGCCGGGAAGAAATGGTCGACGGCCCTGCCCGACGGCCTGGGGGACGTCTGGCTATTCGGCGACCGGGACCTTATCAAGCGAGTCATCGGGAACCTGGTCCTGAACGCCATCCAGTACACCCCCGTGGGCGGGGCGGTGACGCTGGGGCTGCGTTTCGTTTCCCGCGACCGGGCCGCCATATACGTGAGCGACGAGGGGGAGGGCATACCTGATAGCTTCCGCGAAGAGATCTTCCGGAAATACCGCGGAATGGGAAAAAGCTCCAAGAACATCGGCCTGGGCCTCGCCTTCTGCAAGCTGGTCGCGGACAGGCACTCCGCCGTGCTTGACGTCAAGTCGGAAACCGGCAAAGGCACCGAGATAAGCCTGGTGCTGCCAGTCTCGACCGGCGGCCGGGAGGCGGGCCATGACTAAGCAAAGCGCCGCGCCTTTCAGGTTCTGCACGCGCCTGACCCTTACCGAGGTCACCGGCAGTAAGGCTTTCAACATCGCCGAACTGCTGGCCGGGATAAAAGAAGCGGACGACGCCGTTATCTACCATCATACCCACCGCTTTATAAAGCAATCCCACCACCTGGTGCCGGAAGGCGCCAACGATTTCGCCTACTGGGTCACCAATACGGTGCAGGCGGACCGCCTGGGGGAGGAACTTACCTCCATTGATATCGTGCAGTATCATTCACTGGCGGACATCCGCGACGCTTTCGTGAAAATGCTGGAGCGGCATATCGCGGAGAACCCCGGCCCGATACGCACCGTGGCCCCCGGCCGGGAGTTCCATTTTATGCGGGCAATAAGGTTTTCACTGCCGACCGAATGCGTGGCCCGGGATTACGCTTCTTTTATAGAATGCCTGCGGAATGTCAGCGTTTCAAGCCTTTACCTGCACGTGTTCGAGGCGCGCCTGCGGCCGCCCTACGGCGTGGATGACTTCTCGCACTGGTTCAAAACCAACTTCAATGACGATATCGTAGGCAAAGAGATCTCCCGTCTTGACCCGTATTCCTATACGCTTGAAAGCCTGCGGCAAAGAATAATCCGCATAATAGAACGCCGCCTCACGGAGGTGGAACATGTCTAAGATCGAAGAATACGCGCCCGCGGCAGGCCGCAGCGCCATCGAGGAGCTGAAGGCAATAGCTTCCAGCCTTAAAGGCAAAACCATCCTCAACGTCAATTCTACCGCAGTAGGCGGCGGCGTGGCAGAGATACTGAACCGCATGCTTCCGATGATGACCGAGCTGGGCATAAAGCCGCGCTGGGAGCTTATCAAAGGGGGGGAAGAATTTTACGCGGTGACCAAGAAATTCCATAACGCGCTGCATGGAACGCGCCAGGAGCTGACCGCCGCCGATTTCCAGCTATACCGGGATACGCTGAAGGCGAATATGGAGACCATAAACCTGGACGCCGATATCGCCCTGATACACGACCCGCAGCCGGCCGGCCTGATAGAAAAAAAACCGGCCGGCGCCAAATGGATCTGGCGCTGCCATATTGACCTTTCCAACCGCCAGGCGGATGTATGGGATTTCCTGCACGGCTATGTTTCCCGCTACGACGCCGCTATTATCTCCGCCCCGTCCTTCTCCCAGGAACTGCCCATAAAGCAATTCCAGGTGCCGCCGTCCATAGACCCGCTGGCCGACAAGAACAGGGAACTGACCGACGCCGAGGTCGCGGATATAATGCGGCGGCTGGAGATCCCCCTGGATAAGCCGCTTATCAGCCAGGTTTCCCGTTTCGACCGCCTGAAAGACCCGCTGGGCGTAATAGAGGCCTTCAAGAAGATCCAGCCTTATGTAACCGCGCGGCTATTGCTCGTGGGCGGCAGCGCCGACGACGACCCGGAAGGAACCCAGGTGCTGGCGGAAGCCCGCGCCGCGGCGGAGGGCAACGCCGACATTATCGTGTTATGCCTGCCCCCCACGAGCAATATCGAAATAAACGCCATACAGCGCGCCTCGGCGATAATTCTCCAAAAGTCGCTTAAAGA
>CAZJUL010000440.1:0-2464 GCA_964549095.1 uncultured Elusimicrobiaceae bacterium | reverse complement strand
CACGCGCGGAGCGATGACCAAGAAATGGCGGAAGCCGTCCCCGCCGCCGTGCGCGGCCAGGTAAGCCGCCTGCGCGTCCGAGATCACGTCCACCAGGTTTATGCGGCCCTTCAGCGCTTTCAGCAGGAACGGCTTCCGCCATTTCTTGGTCATCGCTCCGCGCGTGGCTATGACGGCGGGCGCGTCCGGGCCGAGCTTCCAGGCGGCGGCGGTCCTCAGGATGAGTGCCGGCAGGCTCCTGAAGGCGCTGGTTGGGAACGAGGCGCGCTTCAGCTCTTCGCCCCGGCCGTTTATCAGCGTCAGCCTGGTGCCGGTGCCGCCCCTGTCCACGCCGAGGGCCAGCCGGTCTTCGATCTTTTTCATGGTCTTGCCCGCGCTATTGACGGCGCGGAACTTTAATGTTAGCATATAGATTACAGCAGTTGAAGCGCCCCCTATGATCAGACAGTCGGAAGACGTAACCCTGTATTCCATCCTCCAAAGCGACTCCGTGTTTTTCCTGAAAGGCAGCCCTTCCAGGGAAGAAGTGGTCGGATTCCTGAGCGACGGCCTGCACCCGCAGGTTAAGAAAGCGGTAACTTCCAAAGTCCTGTGCGCCAAGATCAGGGAGGTGGAGGCGCTGAACAACGTGCTTGAGACCGGCTTCTTCATCCCGCACGCCAAGCTGGACGAGATCGACCGGTTTTACGCCGCCCTGGCCCTTATCCCCGAGGGCTTCACAGACCCTAAATCCGGCGCCACGGTGAAAGCCGCGCTGCTGCTGCTCACTCCGCACAAGCCGCTGTTCTTCCAGCGGCACCTCAACATGCTCTCCAAGCTGTCCCGGCTGTTCCAGCCGGCTTTCATAGACTCCATAGCCGCCCTGAAGGACGGCCGCGCGGTCTGCGAAGCCATCAAAAAAGCGGAATAACCACGGCCTCACCTTTTCCGCCGCCGCGGGAAACCGCTTACACTAAATATATATAATATTCCTTTGCCGAAATTATGAACCCGTCCTCGCGGTTTAAACAGGTCTTTGTGCTGAGCACGGCGATGCTCAGCTTCATCTCTTTCTGGAAGGCGGCTTCCATTGTTCTCTGCGATTTCGGCTCCAGCGCCTATTACGCCGGCGGCATAGCCATGAAGGCTTTCGGCCCGGCCTTCCCCTGGTTCATACTCGGCGTGATGCTGTTCGCCGGCGTGATGCTGATGGTCTACGTAGAATCCTGCGCGATGTTCGTGCGCGGCGGTGTTTACGTGGTGGTGCGCGAAGCCATGGGCAAGGTGATGGCGAAGGGCGCGGTGTCCGCCCTGATGTTCGATTATGTGATAACCGGCCCCATAAGCTCCATAACGGCCGGCCTCTACATCTCCTACCTGCTCGCGAACCTGCTCCCGCTCGTGGGCGTGCATTGGAATGTGCCGCCCAATATGTTCGCGATGGTATTCGGGGCGGTGGTCACCGCTTATTTCTGGCGCGAGAACATAAAGGGCGTCCACGAATCCGGCGAGAACAACGTCAAGATAGTCAGCTTCGTGGCTGTGGTCGCCGTCATCCTGCTGGCCTGGTCCTCCTACACGGTCTGGCTCAGGGGCTTCAAGCTCCCGCCTTTCGAACTGCATTTTACGCCCGAAGCCCTGGGCTGGGCGAAGGATATGGCCTGGCTGCACCCCGTCGGAGTCATAGGGCTCTTCATGGCCTTCGGCCATTCCATCCTGGCCCTGAGCGGCCTGGAAACGCTGGCGCAGGTGTACAGGGAAATAGAGGACCCCAAGATCCCCAACCTCAAGAAAACGGTCCTGACGGTCTTCATTTTCAGCGTGATGTTCACCGGCGTGCTGACCTTCCTGGCCTCGATGATAATCCCGGGCGACCTGGTGGCCACAAAATACGCCGACAACCTGCTCAGCGGCCTGGCGCTGGAGCTGCAGGGCCCTTACTGGGCCAGGCTGGCGCTCCAGTCAGTGGTGGTCGTGTCGGGCGGCCTTATACTTATCGGGGCGGTCAACACCTCTTTCGTGGGCGCCAACGGCATGCTGAACCGCGTGGCCGAGGACGGCATACTGCACGACTGGTTCCGCCACCTGCACAGCAAGTTCGGCACCACCTACCGCATCATAAACATGGTGGCCATTACCCAGATAGCCATCATCCTGATCTCGCGGGGCAATATCTTCCTGCTCGGCGAGGCCTACGCCTTCGGCGTCATCTGGAGCCTTATCTTCGACACGCTCGCGCTCATAGTGCTCCGGTTCAAGGATACGGAAACGGAGCGGGAATGGATGTTCCCGCTCAATATCAAAGTGGACAAGGTTTATGTCCCGGTGGGCCTTATGCTGGTGTTCCTGGTGCTGTTGACTACCGGCGTGATGAACCTGCTCACCAAGCGCATAGCCACGATGTCCGGCCTGGCCTTCAGCGCGGTATTCTTCCTGATCTTCCAGATCTCGGAGAAGATGAACGAAAAGAAAACCCGGCTTTATG
>CAZJUL010000439.1:0-2466 GCA_964549095.1 uncultured Elusimicrobiaceae bacterium | reverse complement strand
TTAAACTGGTGTTTATTCTGCTGCCGGCGTTGCTGGCGGCTGCCTTCGCCGGTACGGCGCGGGCGGCTATCTGGGGGCGCGGCAAGCTGCCGGCGCCCTGGAGCCAGGCCGCTATAGCCGTGGACGGGAAAATTTCCGACTGGCCGCCCGGCGAAACCTATGACGCGTCCGGGCTGCGGTTCAGGGCGCTCAATGATGGAGAAAGTCTTTATTTAACAGTTTCAGCCCATGAGGCCGGCGCCAAGGCCGTACTGACAGGGGAGATCAGGCATGATCTCACGCTCTGGTTTTTGGACGGAAAGACCCGCGCCCTGGGCCTGCGCCTGCCTTTCAGCAATCTCGGTCTTCCCTGGGAAAACGGGCCGTCGGCCGGTTCCATAGAACCGGAGCTGCTCACGACGGAGGGAACAGCCGTCTCCACCGCCCCGCTCCCGGGAAATATAGAATTCGGCGGGGAAATCCCGGGCCGTGTGCCCATTTACGAATTAAAGATCCCGCTGGCCCTGCTGAAAACCGTCGGTGGGAAAATAGCCTTGGACTTCACCACCGCCTACGCCTCACCGGAACTGGAGCGGCAGATGAAAGAGAGATTCCAGAAAGCCGCCGAGCGGCGCTCCGGCGCACAGAGCGGCCCGTCGGCGGGGATGAAGCCGCAGAGCGGGATGTCCGGCCGCGGCGGCGGTAAGATGGGCGGCGGTATGCGCGGGGGTGGTAAGGGCGGAGGAGGCGGACGCGGCGGCTCCGGGGCACAGCCGGAGTTCCCTTCTCCTATGGAGATCCAATTATCCGTGTTGCCGGGCGCGGGATCAGGCCCGCGGGCGCAAGTTCAGTCCGCGGCGTGGAAGTCACCTGAATAAATATCCAGGAATATGTTACAGTACGGTTATGATAGAATTAAAAGACTCGGTAACAAGGATAAATATGCCACTTGTAAAACTTGAAAACGCCGGGAAAAATTATATCACCGGGGAAATCTCCACTCCCGCCCTTAAGGAGATAAATCTCTCCATAGAAGCGGGGAAATTCATTTCCTTCGCAGGCCCCTCCGGCAGCGGCAAAACCACCCTGCTTAATCTGATAGGCTGCCTGGACAGACCCACTTCGGGCAGGGTGTTCGTGGCCGGCGCCGAGGTCAGCGCCATGGACAGGAAAACTTCCGCCAAATTCCGCGGCGAAAATATCGGCTTCATCTTTCAGAACTTCAACCTTATCCCCGTGCTCACCGTGTACGAGAACGTGGAGTATCCGCTCATCATGGTGCAGAATGTGCAGCCGGAGGAGCGCCGCCGCCGCGTGACCGAGATGCTCGATAAGGTGGGCATGGCCGAGCAGGCGCATAAGTACCCGGCGCAGCTCTCCGGAGGGCAGAAGCAGCGCGTGGCCGTGGCGCGTGCGCTGGCCCCGCGGCCCAGGTTGGTGCTGGCCGACGAGCCAACGGCCAACCTGGACCATGCCACCGCCTACAAGGTGATAGGCCTGATGCACGCGATGAAAAAAGAATTCGATACGACTTTTATCTTCGCCACACACGACCAGAAAATTGTGGGCGAGGCTGAACTGATCTACACTATAGAGGACGGCCTGATAACCGAAACACGCGAGAATGCGGCGGCCGGGGGTAAGAAATAATGAAGAATATAATAAAAATAGCCTGGCGCAATCTGCTGCGCTACACCCGCCGCACCCTGCTCACCTCCTCGCTGATAGCGCTGGGCGTGGCGCTGGTGATAGTTTTCGGCGGCGTGGGCAATTCCTTCAGGAGCGAGGTCACCGGCATCCTTACCAATTCCAATCTGGGCGACCTGCAGATCCATAAAAAGGGCTATCTCGGTTCCATGGACAATCTGCCGCTGGACCTGGCGATCCCGGGGGAAAACCTGGCCGGGATAAGGGCTATCCTGGACGCAGACCCGGAAGTGCTGGCGTATTCCGAGCGCATCCGCTTCGGGGCCATGGTCAGCAATTTCGCCCAGACCACGGGGATAAGGCTGACCGCCGTGGCGCCGGTGAAAGAAAGTCTCGTCTGCCCCGCCCTCCCGGGCCGGATAAAACAGGGCGACTCCGACCCTGCCACCTTCGTAAAACCGGGCTCGGTGGTGCTGCCGCTCACCATCGCCGCCGGGCTTAATCTGAAAATAGGCGACGACGTGGTGCTGGTGGCCACCAATAAAGAGGGCTCGGTGAACGGCATCACCTTTAAGCTCTCGGGCGTCTCCGAAAATATCATGGGCCCGCAGGGCAAGGACGGCTATATCCATTTGGACGATGCCCGCTCCCTGCTGCGCATAGAGGACGGCGCGATAACCGAAATAGCGGTAAAGCTCAGGGACTTCAAGCGCCTGGGCAAGGCTTACCCCGCGCTGAAAAAAGCCGTCGCCGCCCTGCCGGGGGCGAAAGGCGGTTTTGAGACTCATTCCTGGGAGGAACTGTCGCCTTTTTCCAGCATAGCCAAGATCGTTACGCTGC
>CAZJUL010000438.1:0-2471 GCA_964549095.1 uncultured Elusimicrobiaceae bacterium | reverse complement strand
TAGGCGGTATCGTGGTCCAGGTGGGCGGTGGGCTCGTCGGCCAGCACCAGCTTTGGCCGCGCGGCCAGCGCGCGGGCCACGGCTGCGCGCTGCTTCTGCCCACCCGAGATCTGGCCGGGATACTTGTGCGCCTGGTCGGTCATGCCCACTTTTTCCAGCATCTCCGTCACGCGGCGGCAGCGCTCCTCCGGCGGCAGCTCCTGCACCATCTGCAGCGGGTATTCCACGTTCTCGTAGACGGTGAGCACCGGTATCAGGTTGAAGTTTTGGAAGATGAAGCCGATGTTCTCACCGCGGAACTTCGCGGAGGCGCGGCGGTCCAGGGCGCTTATCTCGGTGCCGGCCACGGTGACCTTGCCGGAGGTGGGCCGGTCCAGCCCGCCCAGGAGGTTGAGCAGCGTGGTCTTGCCCGAGCCCGAGGGGCCGATGAAGGAAATGAATTTACCCGGCTCTATGGAGAGGCTTATCCCCTTCAGGGCCGGCGTGGCTATTTCCCCGGTGATATAATCTTTTTTTACGTTTTCAAGCGTGACGAGGGACATGTGCGCTCCTTTACCTGCTCCTGTTGGATGCGGAACCGTATTGCACGCCCCGGCCGGTTGGGGGACGGGCTTACCGCCCGATATTAACTTTGAAAGCGGCGGCCGCCGCGGGTTTTGCGGGCCCCGGCCTGGCAGGGGCGTTGGCGTCGCGCAGACCCATATAGGCCGGCGACATTATCTCCACCCCTGCGGCGTTGAACTGGTCCTGTATATTGGCGTGCAGGTCGGAGTAGATCCTGGCCATTGCCGCTGGGGTCCCGGTGTAGGCGTTCAGCTCATACGAAACATTGTAATCATTAAGCGCGGTCTGCAGGATAAAAGGCTTCGGCTCTTTCAGGATGCCGGCGGTAGCCGCGGCGGCGCCGAGCAGCAATTCGTGCACCCGGACCCACGGCGCAT
Organism: uncultured Elusimicrobiaceae bacterium; assembly: GCA_964549095.1. Lineage (GTDB taxonomy): Bacteria > Elusimicrobiota > Elusimicrobia > Elusimicrobiales > UBA9959 > JAHJSU01. The sequence continues at coordinate 1,530 of CAZJUL010000438.1, read as the reverse complement.
CGTAGCCTATGGTCACGGTCGTATTGAGGATTATCCCCTCTTTCTCGGACAGGGAACTGTAGTTTACGATATGGCTGCCCAGGACCAGGGAATTCGGCACCGTGACGTTGATATTTTTTATGGTCTTGATCCGGGTCACCAGCAGGCTTCGCTCCGTAATGTCCCCCACGGTCTCCGCTATCTTCACCCTGTCGCCAGGCTTGAACGGGCGCATATAGGTCAGCATTATTCCGGCCACGACGTTGGCGATGGCCGAGGTAGAGCCCAGGGAAAACAGAACGCCCAGGAAAACGGAAACGCCTTTGAACGCCGGCGAATGCGAGCCCGGCAGGTAAGGGAAGACCAAGACCAGCGTAAAAGCCCAGACAAGGAACCGTATTATCTGGAAGGTCGGTCTGGACCAGTCGGCGTAGAAACCGTTAAAGGTTACGTGGCCGCAGTGCACCTCCTCGGCCAGCGCGCGCAGCAAGGACAGCAGGTAGTGGACTACGATCACGGTGACGGCCACGAAAATAAGGTTCGGCACATAACCGACAAAAGACCAGAACAGCGAAGCTACAGGGTCAAGGAGATAACCGAACAGCACCGGCGTGAAGCTTCTTGTCCACGGGAAAAAGCTGAGCAGCACCGGAACATAGAAATAGAGCAGCAGCAGCGTGGCCAGGAGGCGCGCCGCCTTCATAAAGCCGTTCAGCAGGCCGGTTATGTAGCCCGCGTTGACCAATTCGATATTTTGTATCGTTATGCTTTTAACACTGCCCTGGGCCCAGGCGTTCAGCCGCGGCAGGTACGAGTTGTAGAAGTGACCCAACAGCCGCAGCGCGGCCAGGAACCCGGCGGTAAGCAGCAGGGCGTAAAGCGACCCCGACAGCAGCGCCCGGAAACTGTAGTCCCCCCTATAGGTGAGCACCGCCTGCCGGATGACCCCGGCGTACTCCTGCGCCAGTTCCTGCCGCGTCAGCCCTGAAGCCCGGGCATCGCGGTCGGTGACCGACATTATCACAAAATCGTCCAGCGCGATGTCGGAGGCGCCGTCCCCCTCCGCCACCGAGATCCTGTCGGCATCCGCCAGCGGGTCCCTGGATATTTTCCGCAGACGCTCGCTGACCCTTTGAGCGCGCTCATCGGCCGACAATGAAAGCGGCCTGGCCCGCAGGACCATTACAGGAAGCCCGCCCAGCGTGACGGCAGCTGAGGACACGGCAGCCGGCTGAGGCGCGGACGGCGACCCGGGCTGGGCCTTGGCGCTGAGCGGCAGAAGCAGGAGCAAAGACAGCGGCGAAGCTGCCATTATCAGTCTCATCAGTTAAGATGATAACTTTTTCCGGCATTTAGCAACTATGAGTAATTCTACGCGGGAGGGTCCGGAATCCCCCTATAAGAGGCCGGTAAGGGAGGCGCGGAAGAAAATGTATAATAACGCGGTGGAAATATCCCGGTAGAGGCTGACTGATGAACATACGATCCCTTCATTTTGTGCTGGACGAGACGCGAGCGGCGGTAAAGCGCTTTCCGCTGGCGGCCGCTTTC
>CAZJUL010000437.1:1910-2472 GCA_964549095.1 uncultured Elusimicrobiaceae bacterium | reverse complement strand
TTAACTGGGACTAGACAGCCGGTCCTGCAAGAGGAAAGGCGGCCATTAAGGCCGCCTTTTCTTTCTTGCCCGCTTCCAGAGCTGCACATGTATTTTGATTTTGTAAAATGCTGTGGTCGGGATAAAAGGGGGGATAGTGAGCAAATATAGTTTGTTTATTGTGCTGCTGTTGTTTACCGCTTTTGCCTGGGCATCTCCCGTTTCGGCAGGTGAACTGGACTGTTTGCCTGGATTTCGCGCCGAAGTGGACACGAAAACTCTTGTTGATTACCAGGGGGCTTTGCGTGTTTCCGCCCCCCTTGAGAAAAAAACCTGCGAGCGCATTGATGGACTGGTTATCGGAGAGGACTATTCGCTTGGTGACTATAGCGTAATGCATTACATATCGTTATCTTATGAGGCTGATAAAAGTGAGGCAGATTCGAAGTTCGCGGGACTAGTTTTTCCTTTGGATTTGATCGCGGTGATAGAGGAAAATAAGAAAGGACACAGCTATTTTCTTTTTAGCATTGACGTGTATGTGCGGGAAAAGGGACACGCTAATTTTTTTAATGACGAGAAA
>CAZJUL010000437.1:244-1900 GCA_964549095.1 uncultured Elusimicrobiaceae bacterium | reverse complement strand
ATGTTTCATATTCCTTTCAGTCTTGCGCCTAGCGATATTGGCACGCTTCTGTCTGCTGATGAGTTTTCATTTGTTATCCCGTTGTCACATGAGCTGGTAGAAAAGCGGAAAGGACGGTTTTCAATTAAAGTGAGTCTCACTGAAGAAGGAACAAAAGATTTAAAGAGTTTTTTAAAAGTTGTCCAAAAATATTCAGGTTATAGGGGTGCCAAGAGTAAAAACTGATTTGGTCGTTCCACGCTGGCAGCATAAAACCGCCCGGGGAACCGGGCGGTTTTGCTTTTGGGGGTGAAAGGGCGGGGATACAGGCGACACTACGCTGTCGGGTTCGTCTGTTAGGCTATAAGCGGTAAGGGGGGCTTATGTCTAATGAGATCGTTCCTCAGGAAGTGCTTGAATCTAAAATACTTTTGGTGCGCGGACACAGGGTGATGCTGGATCGGGACCTTGCTGCGCTTTACGGCGTAAAAACCAAGGTGCTTAACCAGGCGGTGGCCAGGAATCTGAAAAGGTTCCCCGCAGACTTCATGTTCCAACTGACACGCCAAGAACTGGCGGGGCTTTTAAGGTCACAATTTGTGACCTTAAAGAAAGGCCGCGGCCAGCATATTAAATACGCACCGTACGCCTTCACCGGGAACGGCATCTCCATGCTTTCCAGCGTATTAAATAGCGACAGGGCGATCGGGGTCAACATCCAGATAATGAGGACGCTTAACAAGCTCAAGCGCTTCCTGTTCGACAATGCGGAATTGCGGCGGAAAATAGAAGCGTTGGAGAAGAAGTATGACGCTCAGTTTAGGGACGTGTTCGACGCCATAAGGGCGCTGATGGAGCCGCCTGCCGGCCCGGAACCTAAACGCATTGACGGCTTTAAGCCGTGATCAAGGGGTGCGGGGGTTGTCCTCGTCGCCGTTCACGTGGGTGAGGGCCGTGTTGTAGCCTTCGGCCGCGCGCACTTTGTTTATCAGTTCCTGCCAGGAAGGTTTCTGGCCGGTGGCCACGCCGGTGAGGAAGGCCACGTCCACCGCGGCGCCCACGTCGAAGGCGGCGCCTATGCCGGTGGTGATGATATCCAGGTTCTTGGTGCCCTTGGGGTCGGCGCCGCTCTTCTTCAGGTTGAAGAAGGCGCTGTTGTAATACGCATGGGTAGAGCAGCCCTGGAAGACGAAGATCTGGTACTTGGCGGCGGGGAGGGCCAGCTTGGCGCCCGCGTCCTGCTCCAGGCGGGCGGGGTTAAGGTAGCCGCCCAGGCCCGAGTGGCCGTCGTAGAGGAAGACGTCGGCGGAGCGCATGGCGCGCACGGCTTCGGCCGCGAATTCGGAGGAGTTGGGGTCCAGCAGCAGCATTTCCACCGCGGTGCGGCCGGAGGGGGTCTTGAGGGTGAGGCGCTTGCGGCGGGCTTCGTCCACGGTGGCCCGGAAACCGGCGGCCTTAAGGCCAGCGAAAGCGTCGTTGAAGGTCTTCTTGCCCAGGTCGCCCGCCGCGAAACTCTCGTCCACGCCTACCAGGTAGGACACTTCCAGCACGTCGCCGTTGCCGTTGTCGCCGTAAAGCTTGGCGTACTCGGGGTAGGTGTTGCGCGTCATCGGCAGGGGTTTAAGGTCGGTGGTGACGCCCACCAGGTCGGCGCCGGTGATGGGGCAGCCGTCCTGG
>CAZJUL010000437.1:0-234 GCA_964549095.1 uncultured Elusimicrobiaceae bacterium | reverse complement strand
GTTGTAGTGGCGGTCGGTGCAGCGGTTCACGCTGGCGGAGGGGGAAACGAAGCCCTTGCTGTAGATGGTGACCGGGTCCCGGGGCAGGGCGAAGCTGATGCGCGCGGCGCCGTTCTTGAACATGCCGCTGGCGAAGACCACGACGTCGTCGTAGGAATAGGTTATCTTGGCGTAGGGCTGGTTGGGGACTTTTTCCGCCGAGAGCAGCTCCACTTTATAGTCGCCGGAGGGAAT
>CAZJUL010000436.1:0-2480 GCA_964549095.1 uncultured Elusimicrobiaceae bacterium | reverse complement strand
AAATTGAAAAGGACCCGCACGCGGCCCTTTACGCCAGGCGGCACGGTAACGGCGCCTCTTTCCTCAGGGCGGACCTGAAGCTGCTGCCTTTCGGGGACGCTTCTTTCGACGGCGTGGCGGGGCTGGAGTGTTTTGATTCGCTCACGCCCGAAGACCTGCTGGCCTTCCTGCCTGAAGCCAGGCGCGTCCTGCGGCCGGGCGGCCGGCTGGTGCACCTGAAGGATTTCCCGGACTGGCCCGGCGCGGATATCGCGCGGCGGCTGGGCCCCTTCACCCTCCGGGTCCTGGGCAGGGAGCTGGTCGCCGTGAAGGCGCGGCTGTTTGCTTTCGCGGAGGTGTCCGCAAAAGAAGCCGCGGTCCTCGCCGCGGCCGCCGAAAAAGAACCGTCGGCGGTGCGGCCCTGGGCGAAAGTCCTGGCAAACCTGTATTCCGCCGGCGCCGGGCGGGACCCCAGGCTGGCGGTCCCGATGCTGTTTTCCCTGCGTGCGGTAGAGGAATGCCTGCTGGGCGCCGGTTTTGAGATAGTGGCGGATTCAATGGCGCCCGGACGGGCGCCGGGGACCGTAGCGTACATAGTAGCCGGGAAGCCCCGGTGAACCGCGGGAGCCGGTGTGTCCTTTATCTGGGGAAGTAGCCGTAGCGGAACTGGAACATGCCCAGCACGTCCCAGCCGCCCTTGAAAGTCAGGTAGGAGATCTCAAAATTCAGTTTCAGCAGCGTGCCCAGGTGCAGGTTGATCAGCTTGGGGGCCATCGGCGCGCCCTGCGGCGCCATTATTTCCAGGCCTATGCTCCGGTCCGACCTCGGCAGCCACATCAGGCCGCCGAAGATCATGCCGGTGGGGATATTGTAGTCGGAATAGCCGCCGAAGTTCAGCAGCGCGTCCTTGGAGAGGAATTCGGACATCTGGTAGATGAGTTTGGGCATGGTGCCGTCGGAATAGCCGGCGTTCACCACGAATTTCGGGTGAATGCGCTTGGTCAGGGCCAGGTAGGCGCTGGCGAAGGTCTTGTTGGTCTTCTGGTCCACCTTTACCGCCAGGGAAAAGGGCGTGTTCAGGCCGGGCTGGGGCGAGTCCCTGAGCTGGTAGCCGCCGATGACGCCGGCCGCCATCGCCGGGCGGAGCTTGCCTTCCGTCTGTATCAGCATCTTGCCGTCGGCCATCAGCAGCCACAGGCCGACCCGGTCTATGTAGTTGGTCTTCTGGTTGGTCCAGCTGTAGGTGTTCTTGCCGTAGAGCCGGCCTATGTAATAGGCAGCGTTGAAATCCAGGCCGAGGCCGATGGAGTTCTTCCCCCGCCCGCGGTAAGCCGTGGGCATCAGTATCAGCCCGCTCAGCGGGTTCTTGGATTCCCCGTATTCCGCCGGCTTGGAGGGGCGCCCCGAGAGGTCCGGCTTCGACGGGGACAGGGTGGAGGTGGAGAAGGACAGGCCTTCGACCGGCGCGGTGCTGGGCGCCGGGATGACCTGCATCATCTGGGCGTTGACTGAGCCGGAGCAGGTGGCCAATAGCAGGACCGCGTAGATTATTTTCATAAGAACATTGCCAGCGCCCGCGTGAGAAGGTTCGCCTCTACCCCGGCCAGCAGGTCGTCGGAAATTATCCCGGCGCCCCCGGCCAGCCCGCGCTCCAGCTTCTTTATGGGCCAGGGCTTCAGCGTATCTATTATTCTAAAAAAAATAAAGGCGGATGTTAAGGAAAATATTGTCCGCTCCATGAAAGCCACCGCCGTCCAGTAGCCCACGATCTCGTCTATCACGATGCGTGGATCGTCGTGCGTGCCGAAGTGCGCGCCGGCGTCGCCCGCGATCTTTACCGACAGGGCTATGGCGACCGCCAGGAAGACGCCGTACAGCGGGCGGCTTTCCGGCAGGAACGGCACGAACAGCAGGGCCAGCGCCGTGCCGCAGAGCCCCGCGCCGGTGAATTTTTTGAACCCGGTCAGCCTGGCCGGGATATAGCTTATGAAAAACCCGGTGGCCAGGAATTCCGCCAGCCTGGGAGGGATCTTCATTGTTTCCCGAGCCCGACGCGCTTTTCGCTCCAGGATCTCCTGATGAGCTCGCGGTGGTTGTGCAGATAGATGGCGCCGCTCACCAGGGTGACGAGGGCGGTGAGGGCCGTCAGGTCGTGGGCTATCCTGCCTGCGTGGTCCGTCAGCCAGACCAGCCAGGCGGCGTCGTGGGCGGGGTGCTTTTTGAGCCACGCCTTCAGGACCAGCAGGGCCATTATGACGAACGCGGAGACCAGCTGGACCGTCGTCTTCAGCTTGCCGGCGCTCTCGGCCTTCATTACCTGGCCGTTCAGGGCCGCCAGCACGCGCAGGGTGGAGATGGTGAATTCCCTGAGCAGGATGATGAAGATGGCCCAGAGCGGTATCTTCAGTTCGCGTATGGAGGCGAAGGCGAGGAAGGTGGAAAGGATCAGTATCTTGTCCGCCAGCGGGTCCAGGATGGAACCAAGAACGCTCCTTGATTTG
>CAZJUL010000435.1:0-2495 GCA_964549095.1 uncultured Elusimicrobiaceae bacterium | reverse complement strand
GATCCGCCCCAGAACCTCGTGCGGGAAGGGGTACCAGTCCGCCGTCATCCCGTCCGTGGAACCGACGCAGCGCACCGCGATGACGTTCTCATAAGAACGCTCATCGCCCATCACTCCCACGGTCCTGACCGGCAGCAGCACGCAAAAGGCCTGCCAGATCTTAGGATACCAGCCGAAAGCCAGGATCTCTTCGCGCAGGATCAGGTCGGCCTTGCCCAGGACGGCCAGCCGTTCTCCGGTCACGCAGCCCAGCACCCTGATGGCCAGGCCGGGGCCGGGAAAAGGATGCTGCATCAGTATGGCTTCGGGGATCCCGAGGCTCCGCCCCAGTTCCCGCGCCTCGTCCTTGAACAAGAAGCGCAGCGGCTCCACCAGCCCGAAACCCATCTTCTTCGGCAGGCCGCCGACATTGTGGTGGCTCTTGATCACGGCCGAAGGGCCTTTCACGGAAACGGATTCTATCACGTCGGGATAAAGCGTGCCCTGGACCAGGAACCCCGCGCCTTTTAATTTTTTGGCCTCGCTCTCAAAAACCTCGATAAAAGTGCGGCCTATGATTTTTCTTTTCCTTTCCGGCGAGACGACTCCCCTGAGCCGGCCCAGAAACAACTTCGAGGCGTCCACTATCTTCAGGTTGAAACGGAATTTTTTCCGGAAAATTTCCGTCATCCTTTCCCGGTCGCCGATCCTGAGCAGGCCCGTGTCCACGAAAATACAGTGCAGTTTCCTGCCGACGGCCCTGTGGGCCAGGACGGCCGCCACGGAGGAATCCACCCCGCCGGACAGGGCGCAGATGACGGCCTCTTTACCAACCCGCTTCTTTATACCGGCCACGGTTCCGGCCAGGAACGACGCGGGCGTCCAGCGCTCTTTGCAGCCGCAGACGCGGCGGGCGAAATTTTCGAGGATCCTGGCGCCGGAGGCAGTGTGCTGAACTTCCGGGTGGAACTGCACGGAGTAAAGGCCCCTGTCAACACACTCCATGGCCGCGATCGGAACATCATGAGTCCCCGCCGTCACCCTGAAGCCGTAAGGCGCGGCTTTGACCTCGTCGCCGTGGCTCATCCACACGTCAAGATTTTTCGGCACGCCCCTGAACAGAACGGAAGTCCCCCGAACCTTCAGTTTCGAAAGACCGTATTCGCGTTTCAGAGCCTTATGCACCCTGCCGCCCATTTCGCGCGCGATAAGCTGCATGCCGTAACAGATACCCAGCACCGGGATGCCGAGGCTGAGGACGGCCGGATCCGGAACGGGGGCGCCGGCGTCGCAGACGCTGGAGGGCCCGCCGGAAAGAATAATGCCTTTCGGGCTCCGGGAAAGGATCTCCTCCACCGGCGTGCGGAAAGGAAGGATCTCGCAATATACGCGCAGGCCGCGCAGGCGTCTGGCGATAAGCTGCGTATACTGGCTGCCGAAATCCAGGATCAATATTTGTTCCATGAAAAATGCCCGATTGAAGATTCCGGATTTACTTCGTTTTTCCCATTCCCACCGTCTGCGCCCGCTGCAACAGCTTGCCCTCGCTCTTGATTGACGGGGCGATAATGATCTGCGCCTGCTGCATCTCGCGGATGTTATGGCAGCCCAGGGCGCCCATGGAGGTCCGTAGCGCTCCGACCAGGTTCTGGCTTCCGTCGTCAACGCGCGCGGGGCCGAAAAGTATTTCCTCGATGGAGCCGGTGACGCCCACGTGCACGCGGGTGCCGCGCGGCAGGTTCGCGTGCGGAGTGGCCATGCCCCAATGATAACCCTTGCCGGGGGCCTCGGAGGCCTTGGCGAAAGGCGAACCGATCATCACGGCATCGGCGCCGGAGGCGATGGACTTACAGACGTCTCCGCCGTTATGCATGCCGCCGTCGGTAATGATGGGCACGTATCTGCCGGTCTTTCTGTAATGGAAATCCCGGGCCGCCGCGCAGTCCACGGTGGCGGTGACCTGCGGAACGCCGATGCCGATGACGCCGCGGGTGGTGCAGGCCGCGCCGGGCCCCACGCCCACCAGCAGGCCGGCCACGCCGGTGTCCATCAGTTCAAGCGCCACGCGGTAGGTGACGCAGTTGCCCGCGAGCACCGGGATTTTCATCTTTTTTACGAAGCCGGCTATATCCAGCGTCTTCTGCTTTCTGGATTCGTATTTAATGGTGATGACGGTGGCCTGCACCACGAAAATATCCGCGCCCGCTTCTTTGGCGAGGGGGCCGAATTCGCCGGCGTTCTGCGGAATACACGACACGGCGCACGGAACTTTGGCCTTTTTAATCTCCTCCACGCTCCTTGTAGATCTTCTGGAAGACTTCGGTAGTCCTGCCGGGCTCGCAGTTCACTATCATGTCCACGGCTTCTTCGGGATTCTCGTAGCGGGTGCTTATTCCGTCGAGGTTCAGCACGGCCAGCCCGCCCAGCCTGTTCATGGCGGAGGCGAACCCGGTATTCACCACGCCGTCCATGGCGGAAGCGAGAAACGGTATTTTAAATTTTATGTCTCCGATCCT
>CAZJUL010000434.1:2242-2498 GCA_964549095.1 uncultured Elusimicrobiaceae bacterium | reverse complement strand
GGGGGTGTTGGCCAGCGGCTTTTCGAAATGCAGCTGGTTGCCGGACGCGAAGCTGAAGATCTGGAAGGTGTCGGCGGGGTTCATCCCGTCCAGGCACCTGAGCGCCAGTTCCTTGGCCGTTTCCACCGGGAACCCTCTCATCGAACCGGAGACGTCCAGCGCGAAGACCAGTTCCTTGGGGGTCACCTGGGTGAGCGGGAAGTCGGACTTCGGCTGGATCATCAGCGTCAGGTAGCCTTCTTCTCCGGTCCTGTGA
>CAZJUL010000434.1:0-2232 GCA_964549095.1 uncultured Elusimicrobiaceae bacterium | reverse complement strand
GCGTCCACCGCCTTGCCGGCGGGCTCATAGGTAAGCTGGAAGTCCTTGTTGGGGATCCGGTCGTCCGGGTCCAGACCGATCTCCGCGCCCGTGTCGCCGACGGGCTTCAGCGTTATCTCGTGCGAATTGCTCTTGATATTCTTAACGGCTATGCCCGCGTTCAGCCTGACCTCCACCGAGATGTCGCGCCCGGAGCGCTGGCCGGGTTTGACCACCGGGGGAGTGATGCGCGAGGCGTCGGCGACCTGGTCGGTGTCCTGTGCCCAGCCGGTGCCGGTCTTGCCGGCAGGGTTGCCGGGTATGTAGCGCGGCCCGACGGTCATCGGGAAGACGAACTTGTAGACGCCGCGGTCGTAGGAGAGGGTCTGTATATAGGTAAGGGTCACCTTTATTTCGTGGCCGGGGGGGATGTTGGCCACGGACTGGGTGAAGATGTTGGGCCGCTCCTGGTCCAGCAGGGCGGCCGTCTTGCCCTGCGCTTTGGCCTCTTCGTAGATCTTCTTGGCCTCTTCGCGCTTCTTTATCTGTCCCTTTATGACGCGGTCCGCTACCTTCAGGACCATATCGTTGACCGCCGCGTTCTCGGGGAGGGGGAACACGTAAATGGCCTCTATGGGCTTGTCAGCCGGGTTGCCGAACACCTGCGTGACCTTCACTTCGGTCACGAACCCGGATATTTCGGCTTTGACTTCGGTATGCTTAAGGGTGAGTATCCTGGGGGCGTTCCCTTCCGATACTATCTGCATGGAGCCCTCGCCCAGGTCCTGCATCTGCGCCCGCGCCATCGGGGCCAGGGCCAGGAGAACCGCCGCCGCCATCGCTTTCCGCATCAGGTTTCCGAGTTTCATATTCGCCTCCAGTTCCGTCTTCCCGTTAGACACCGAAGTCTTAAAAAAGTTCCGTGTGTCCGCCGCTCTCCCCGGTTAGACACCGGAAGCGCGGAAAAGTTCCATGAACGGGCCGCGCTTTTTTGCTAAACTTTTTTGGGGAGCCTGACGGAGTAAGGAGATCATACCTTTCCGCCTGAAGCTTTTACAGGCCCCTGGAACTTTTAACGCGGACCGGTGTCACTATACCGGAGCTCCTGGAGGAGCAGTTGGACGCAGAACGGCTTTTTGAAAAGCATTCGGCCATGGTCTATAACCTGGCGCTCCGGCTCAGCTGCAATGCCGCCGACGCCCAGGATATAGCGCAGGACGCGTTCGTAAAGGCCATGCGCGGGCTGGGTTCCCTCCGCGAGGAGTCGGCCGCCGGGACCTGGCTTTACCGGATCACGATGAACGTCTGGAAGAACAGGGTCAGGTCCGAAAAAAGGCGGTTCTTCTGGAAGACCTTTTCCCTGGACTGGGGCAAAGAGGATGAGGACGGGCAGCCGGCCCTGCAGATAAAGTCGCCGGAGGCCCCGGCGGGCGAGGCGATAGAGAAGGCCGACGAGAAGGAAAGCCTCGAAAAAGCGCTTTCGCAGCTGGACCCGGAAGACCGCGCTATCCTGGTCCTGCGCGAAATAGACGGGCGCTCCTACCAGGAAATAGCGGAGATAACCGGGATAGCGCTGGGAACGGTCAAGTCGCGGATATCGAGGGCGCGCGAAGCCCTGAGACAGGAAATGGGACCGCTGCTGTAAGGTTATGGAACATAAGAACTGTCTGGAAAATCTTTCGGCCTACCTGGACGGCGAACTGCCCCGGGAGGAGAAATCTTTGCTTGAAAGCCACCTGGCCGGCTGTCCCGGCTGCGCCAAGGCGCTGGCTGAACTGAAGTCCCTTTCCTTAATTATCCATAAGCACGCCATGGAGCCGGTGCCGCAATCTTTAAAGAACAGGGTATTCGCCGAAAAGGCGGGCAAGCCGGCGTTTTACGCCTGGCTGAAGCCGGCGCTCGCCGTATCGATGACGGCGGCCGGGGTGCTGATAGTCCTGAATGTGGTGCAAAGCCCGGAAGCTGTACGGGCACCGCTGACTGATATGTCCCGCGGCGTTTCCGGTATGGCCGCCGCTTCGAAGCCCGAAGAGCCGGCGCTGCCGGCACCACCCAGGCAAAACCTTTATAAGCCGGCGGCCGGCGCGGAAATGGAAAATTCTCCATTTGCCGGTGGCGGCGGAATAGCGCCCGCATCCTCCCCGTGTGATGGGGCCTGCTCAGCCAGGACCCCGCAAGCGCCGGTCCGGTTGGATGGATCGCTTACAAAGGCCGCGCCGGCGGGAGCCGCCGGGGCCGGACTATTCCTTTCCG
>CAZJUL010000433.1:974-2505 GCA_964549095.1 uncultured Elusimicrobiaceae bacterium | reverse complement strand
CAGACCGGGAAGATAGAGATCTACACGCTGGACGGCAGACTGGTCAGGAGCATACCCATACCGGCCAGCCTGGGGTCGCAGACCCTGGCCTGGGATGTGAAGAATTCCGCGGGCCAGAAAGCGGCCAGCGGCGTTTATATCTGGCGCGTGACTTCGGGGAGTAACGCGAAAACGGGCAAGCTGATGGTCATCTGGTAAAGGCCGGATCCGGGAAACCGGGTGGAGCAGGTTATGAAAATTTTAAAATTCCTGACGGGTGTCATCCGGGAGCTGACGGCTCCGCGGCGCGCCTGCGCCGCTCTGGCCGTCCTGGCGGCGCTGCTGCTGTCCGGCTGCCCCGCCGCGGACGCCGCCCCGTCGCAAAAATTCAACTACCAGGGCAACCTGCGCCAGGCCGGCTTCCTGGTCAACGGCTCGAAGGTGATGAAATTCAGGATCTACGCGTCCTCCTACGGCGCCACCGCCTTGTGGGCCAGCCCGGAGCCCGGCTACGATGTGCAGGTGTCCACCGGCGTTTTCAGGGTCGCGCTGGACCCCTCGGGCCTGAACTGGGAGGCCTCCGCCTCTTTCTGGCTTGAAATGGAAGTGGGCGGCGTGACGCTGTCGCCGAGGGAAGAGATAACCTCGGTGCCTTTCGCCATAAATTCCTCGCTGCATTCCGGCAAAAAATACACCACCGCGGACACCGCGCCGGCCTCCCCGGCGGTCGGCGACCTGTGGATGAACACGGCCCCCGGCTCCGTCAGCCTGCAGTTCTACAACGGTACCGGCTGGGTGGACACCGTGCTGAGCGGCATACAGAGCGCGCACGCCTCCACGCACGCCGGCGGCGGGCTGGACCCCATCGTCAGCCTCGGGACTTATACCGTAACGGGCTCCGTGACTTTCGGCCCCGGCACAGAGCTGAAGGCCGGCGCCGGCGCGGCGGCCATATATGTCAGCACCCATCTTTACCTTAACGGCGGCTCGAAGTATTACGGCGACGGCTCCGCCATCAGCGGCGTGGTGCAGGACGGCGGCGACGCAATGACCGGCACCCTGGTGATGAACGCGGCCAGCGCTTTCGATACCACCGACCAGAGGGCTATAGTTTTTTCGACCAACGTCTATATTGCCGACGCCCAGCTGCGGGTGGGGAATTACGCCAGCGAGCCGCCGGCGGGGGACAACGGCGCCGGCTCGATCTACTACAATACCGGCAACGGCACTTTATACGTGTCCAACGGCTCTTCCTGGAGCCCGCTGGCCGCGGGCGGCGTCAGCCCGTGGACCTCCGGCGGCGGGAATACCACGCTGGTCTCGGCCGCTGATAAGGTGGGCATCGGGAAAACCCCTTCCGAGAAGCTGGACGTGGCCGGCAGCGTAAAGGCCGATTACGGCGTGACGGCCGCCACGGCCGTGTTCACGAATACGGGCGCTTCGGCGCTGACGGTGGCCGGCGGGATAAAGGCCGGGGGCGTGAACATAATAGGTCCGGACGGGCGGATCCCGGCGTTCAGCGGGACCTATTTCGCGGATATGAGCGGGGCGA
>CAZJUL010000433.1:0-964 GCA_964549095.1 uncultured Elusimicrobiaceae bacterium | reverse complement strand
GGCCGCCAACATGGGGGCCGGGTCGGTAGATAATACCGAGTTCGGCTACCTCTCCGCCGTGACATCCGACATACAGGCGCAGCTTAACGCCAGGGCGATATACGCCGACGTAAAGACCGACACCACCACCATAGCGGCCGGCCTGGCCGCCGAGATCGATACCCGGGCCGCCGCCGATAATTCCGTAGGCGTGGCCACCGCCACCCTGCGCGCGGACCTGTCTTCCGAGAGCTCGGCCAGGCAGGCGCTGGCGGCGCAGGTCGCGTCGGACACCTCCACCATCAACACCGCCTCGCTGCACCTGGCCGGAGCTGAGACCGTGACCGGCGTGAAGACCTTCACCGCCGCTCCCGTTATCAGCAATACGGCCCTGAACCTCACGGGCGCCGCCGGCAATATCGTCAGCCAGTCGTCCATAACCACCTCCGGCGGCCTCTTCGCGCAGCGCGCGGCGCTGTCCGGCGGCCTGCTTCTCACCGGCGGCTATTTCGGGATAGGGACCGCGAACCCGATCGCGGAGATAGATTTCGGCGGAGACGCCGCCCGCACCATCAGGATCTCGTCCAGCACCGAGGGCATACCCGGCGGTAACCTGAACTTTACAGCAGGCAGCGCCTGGAGCATCGCGCCGGTGGCCGGCGGCAGCGTCAATATCCTGGGCGGCAACGCTTCCGGGAACACCAGCCCCGCCGACGGCGGCAGCGTCTTCCTTAACGGCGGCGTGAAGAACGCGGTGACCGGCAGCGCCGACGGGGATGTGGTCCTGGCCAACGTCCGCGGCAGCGTGGGCGTGGGCACTGCGGACCCGTCCCAGAAGCTGGACGTCGCCGGCAATATCCGGGCGTCTTACGGCGTAATAGCCGCCACCGCGGTCATCTCCGACACCGGCGCGGGCGCGCTTGACGTGGCGGGCGGCATAAACGCCGGCTCCGGCAACGTGAACATAGTGGGCGCCGACGGCAGG
>CAZJUL010000432.1:0-2509 GCA_964549095.1 uncultured Elusimicrobiaceae bacterium | reverse complement strand
CCGGCCTGTATCAGCAGCGAGCGCAGGAACATGGAGAACATTACCCGGTCCCCGACCGTCTGCGCGGGAGCCTGGGGTTTTTCAATAGTAGTGTTCATCGGGTCTTACGCCTTCTTGTAGACTTGCGTCCTGAACCTGAAATACAGCCCGCTCAGGCCCAGCCAGGGCATAAGCGAATAAGCGAAATCCGTGGCGGCGTACAGCCCCGATAGCCGGACGACGGAGGCCAGCGCCGTCACCAGCGCCGAGAAAACGAAGATATAGGCCCCGGTCACGGCGCCCTCCAGCAGCAGGGAGCGGGCCAGCCACCGCCCGATGTTCAGGTCGCCCGACTTCACCCCGGCCTCTATCCCGGCGTTCCAGCGCGACCGGGCCATCCTCAGGCGGTATTCCACGTCGGAATAGAGGAAGCCGGCCAGGATGCCGAAGAAAAAAGCCAGGGATTCCGGGAGCCCCGGCCAGGACCTGGCCAATACAGCCGTGGCCGCGGCCACCAGCCCGTTCGGCGGCACTACGCCGCCGATGGGGATGAAATCCAGGTAGATAAGCTCTATCAGCAGGCCGATCTTGGCGCCTTCCAGCGGACAGCCGTTCAGCCAGCCCAGCAGCGGCCCGACAAAGGCCGGCCGGGACAGCAGCAGCTGGCCGGCCTGGACGTGGTCCAGCTCGAGTATTCCGGCGAACAAACTTGTCAGTACGGCGTTGAACATAACTATTTACAAATCCCTTGGACTCTTACATTAAGGGGACAGTCCCCTTCTACCGCTCGCTTCGCTCGCCGGTAAAGGGGACAGTCCCCGGGCTACACCGGGCGGACCGTCAGCGAAAACTCCAGCGTTTCGCCGGGCCCGAGCTCCTGCTTCAGCACCGGCAGTATAACGCTGCCCTGGTAGGTCTTCTCTATGCCCTCTTCGGACCTGGACACTGTTTCCAGGGAGAAAGCCCAGAGCAGCACCGGCCTGGAGAATTCCAGCTCAAGCCCGCCGGAAACCGGGTCGTCGAACCGGGCCGAGGTGACTTCCTTCTTTTCGCCTTCGTGGCAGACCGAAGCGTTCGAGAACGAGAAAACCAGCTCGGGCGCGAACCAGGCCGGGATCTTTTCCGCGCCGCTGTTCGTCACGCGGTAGCCCGCCGACCAGGAACCGTCGGCGAAGAGCCGCACGTCCTTTTCCACGCGGACCGGCGAGCTCTTCTCACCTTCCCAGAGGGCGCCGTCCCGCGCAAGCGTGATCTTGAGGCAGTTTGGCTCCCTGGCCGCGGTCCAGCCGTATTCGGCCAGCACAAAATCGCCCAGCTCGCCGTAGGCGGCCTTCTTGACCTCGGCCAGCTTCGTACCCGGGCGCAGGAAATGGTCCAGCAGGCTCATGCGCCGGTGCCAGTCGTAAAAAAGATGCTTCTTAAAATCGCCTTCCAGGCGGCCGGCTTTCTCCGAGACTACTATGCTCTCCGCGCCGCCGTTGTGGTAGGACTCGGGCCGCCGGGAGACCACCGCGCTGAAATTGACGCTCCTGGGCGCGTAATCCCATTCGAACAGTCCGCCGCCTTTGGCCGGGGCCAGGTAAAAAGCCGCGTTCCCGGTTTCCGCCAGCAGCTCGGGGCGGCCGTCGGCGTCCCAGTCCTCTTCCTTCAGCTCAAACCCGCCCGCCTGCCCGCCGGCGCCCGCGGCTTTGGCCGCGTCAATGAGGTTGGTGAAAATGGCCTTCCTGATATGCGGCAGGTACACGCCGCCGAACACGCCGTGCCAGTAGCCGCAGTTGCACTGCGCCTTCCAGAGGCTGTCGCTGCCGGCCCCGCCGGCCGCCGCCACCTGCGCGCTGACGCGGAGCATCTTCCTGTAGAGGTTGTTGGACTCCGGGTACTTGGAAAAGAAATTCCTGAAGTAGCCGCCGCGCAGGAACCGGCGCGTGCCGTCGTCCGTGCCCTTCCAGAGCGTCTCCAGGCTGTGCGAGGGCCCCACCGGCAGCGCCCACTGCGAAAGCTCGTGGTAGGAGGTGGCCGGCAGGTACACCAGCCCCTTCGAGGCGGAGCCGTCCAGGCAGTCCGAAAAATGCGCGGTCTCCAGCCACGAGGAATTCTTCCCTATCAGCTCCAGCATGCGGTCCAGCCAGCGCCTTTTATACACCAGGTCGTGGGTCTTGGGCCAGAGGCCGAATTTTTCGCCGTCGTCCGCCATTACCAGCGCGGCGTCCCGGCCTTCGAACCGCTTCAGGTACTCTATCGTGCGCTCGGGGTCGGCGAACGGCATCAGGTAGCGGAGCTCGTGGTCTATGGGGAAGACGGAAAGATGCCTGCCCCCGAATTCCGTGGTGAAATGCCCGGTCAGCTCTTTGGCCTCCAGGCCGGCGGAAAAGAAATGGACGTCGTCCAGCACGGTGAAGGCGGCCCCGGCCTTCGCCAGCACTTCGGCCATCTGCGGCTCCCAGACCCGCTCGGCCAGCCACGCGCCGCGGGGCGCGGCGCCGAAGCGCCTCTCGATATAATCCCGCATCCGGCCCAGCTGCCCGGCCTG